>NZ_JBEZLA010000008.1:0-161428 GCF_040651925.1 Streptomyces sp. NPDC048349
GTAGTGCTGGAGGGCCGTGGAGGACGGCGGGAAGCGCATCGCGCCCATCTCCGCGCCCGGACGCGGCGCGGGCCGTGGGGGACAGTGCACCCATGCCACATGCCCCCTCCGGGTCCGGACCGCGCCGCCGAGCCGTGCTCGCCGCGGCCCTCGCCCCGCTGGCCGCGGCCGGCTGCTCCGGGGAGGAACCCGCACGGCGGCCGGCCCCGGGAGCGCAGGCCGGGGCCGAGGACGCCCTGGTCATGGTGATCCGCCACGCGGAGAAGCCGTACGCCGGTGACACCGGCTCCGATGAGGAGGGCGAGGACGACCCCGGCTCGCTCGCCGGGCGCGGCTGGCGCCGGGCCGAGGAGCTCCCGCGGCTCTTCCTGCCGGCCCGCGGCACCTCGCTGCCCCGCCCCGCCGCCGTCTTCGCGGCCGGCGGCAGGGGCGGCGCAGCCCCCGCCCGGTGCAAGCAGACCGTGGCGGCGCTGGCCACCGCCCTGCACATCCCGGTCCGCACCGAGTTCGCCCTCGGCGCAGAGCCGGCCCTCGTGCGCGCCGCCCTGGCCGCGCCCATGCCCGTACTCGTCTGCTGGGAGCACAGCGGCGTCCCCCGCCTGGTCCGCGCCCTCGGCGCCGAGCGGGTGCTCGGCGTCCCGGCGACCTGGCCCGACCGCCACGACCTCGTCTGGATGTTCACCCGCCGTCAGGGCAAGTGGAGCTTCCGCGAACTGTCGCAGCACCTGCTCCCCGGCGACGCCTGAGCTCCCCGGCGGCGCCTGAGCTTCAGGGCCAGCGGACGAGTTCGTTCCCGGCGTCGTCCTCGATGATCGACAGCTCGCCGTTCGCCCAGACCACCAGCGTGTCCGGGTGGTGGTCCAGCTGAAAGGGCTCGTTGGGCACGTCGGTGCCCAACCAGGGCCGATCGCTGCCGGCCGTGCCGACGGTCACCACCGTCACCGTCCGGCCGGGCTCCACACATTCGTCCCAGCCCCACGGTTCGAGGATGAGCAGCAACGGCTTCTGCCCCCGGTTGGTCACCGGGAGGCGCGCGACGGGGGCGTGCGGATCGATCGGCTCCGGTGCGGCCTCCTCCACCGGAAGCACGGCGGCGGTCACCTCCGCGGCCGGAGCCGGGTCCCCCAGACGTCTCCAGAACATGGCGGCAGACTACCCCTGCCGCTACCGGGCCGTCCCGAGGGCCCGTGCCAGGTAGCCCGCCGTTCGGCTGCGGCCGACCGGGGCGCAGGCCACCTCCCGCGGCGTGCCCGCCGCGACCACCCGGCCCCCCTCCGCGCCCCCGCCCGGACCCAGGTCGATGACCCAGTCCGCGCCCGCCACCACCTCCATGTCGTGCTCCACGACCACCACCGAGTGCCCGGCGTCGACCAGCCCGTGCAACTGCCGCATCAGCACCCGCACGTCGGCCGGGTGCAGCCCGGTCGTCGGCTCGTCCAACACGTACAGGGTGTGGTCCCGGCGCAGCCGCTGCAGCTCCGTGGCCAGCTTGATCCGCTGCGCCTCGCCGCCCGACAGCTCGGTGGCCGGCTGCCCGAGGCGCAGGTAGCCCAGCCCGATGTCCTCCAGGGCCCGCAGGCTGCGCGCGGCCGAGGGGACCTCCGCGAAGAAGCCCGCCGCCGACTCAACCGTCAGCCCCAGCACCTCCGCGATGTTCAGCCCCGCGTACCGGACCTCCAGGGTCTCGGCGTTGTACCGCGCGCCCCCGCACTGCGGGCAGGGGGCGTACGTACTCGGCAGGAAGAGCAGTTCCACCGAGACGAAGCCCTCGCCCTGACAGGTCTCGCACCGGCCGCCCGCCACGTTGAAGGAGAACCGGCCCGCCTTCCAGCCGCGCGCCCTCGCCTCCGGCGCCGCCGTGAACAGCTTGCGCACCACGTCGAACAGCCCGGTGTACGTGGCCAGGTTGGAGCGGGGCGTGCGGCCGATCGGCTTCTGGTCCACCTCCACCAGCCGCCGCACCGGGAAGTCCGGTTCCGCCAGCCGCTCGGCGACCTCCCGGGCCAGCACCTGGCCCACCAGGGTGGACTTCCCCGACCCCGACACCCCGGTCACGGCGGTGAACACGCCCAGCGGGAACGGCACGTCCACGTCCCGCAGGTTGTGCCGGTCCACCCCGCTCAGGCGCACCGAGCCGGTGGCCTCGCGCACCGGGCGCCGCGCCCCGGCCGGCTCCGGCTCCGCGAACAGGTGCCGGGCCGTCGCCGACCGCGCCACACCGGCCAGCTCCCGCGGCGGACCGCTGTAGAGGACCTGCCCGCCGTGCTCCCCGGCCAGCGGTCCGACGTCCACCAGCCAGTCCGCGTGGCGCACCACCGCCATGTCGTGCTCCACGACGAACACCGTGTTCCCGGCCTCCTTCAGCCGGTCCAGGACGTCCAGCAGCGCCTCGGTGTCGGCCGGGTGCAGCCCGGCTGACGGCTCGTCCAGGACGTACACCACCCCGAACAGCCCCGACCGCAGCTGCGTCGCCAGCCGCAGCCGCTGGAGCTCGCCCGCGGACAGGGTCGGCGCGGCGCGGTCCAGGCTCAGGTAGCCGAGCCCGAGCTCGACCACGGGTCCGATCCGCGCGCGCAGGTCCTGCGCGAGCACCCGCGCCGCCTCGCCCTCCACGGGCGCGGAGGCGAGTACGCCGTCCAGGTCGGTCAGCGCCATGGCCGCCAGTTCGGCGATCCCGTATCCCGCGAAGGTCACTGCCAGGGCCTCGGGGCGCAGCCGCCGCCCCTCGCACACGGGGCAGGGGGAGTCGGCGAGGAAGCTCTCGGCGCGGGCCCGCAGGGTGGCGCTCTTGCTGTCGGAGAAGGTGCGCATCACATAGCGGTGGGCGCTCATGTACGTGCCCTGGTAAGGCCGTTGGATCCGGTCCGCGTCGCGCACCGGGTGCACGGTGACCACCGGCTGCTCCTCGGTGAACAGGATCCACTCGCGGTCCTTGGCCGGCAGCTCCCGCCAGGGACGGTCGACGTCGTGGCCCAGCGCCTCCAGGATGTCCCGCAGGTTCTTGCCCTGCCAGGCGCCGGGCCAGGCAGCGATCGCGCCCTGACGGATCGACAGTCCCGGGTCGGGCACGAGGAGTTCCTCGCTGGTGCGGTGGATCCGGCCCAGTCCGTGGCACGAAGGGCAGGCGCCGGCTGCGGTGTTGGGGGAGAAGGCATCCGAATCGAGCCGCCCGGCGCCCGGCGGGTAGGTGCCGGCCCGGGAGTACAGCATCCGCAGCGAGTTGGACAGCAGGGTCACCGTCCCGACCGAGGAACGCGAGCCCGGCGAGGAACGCCGCTGCTCCAGGGAGACGGCGGGCGGCAGCCCCGTGATGGAGTCCACCTTCGGCGCGCCGATCTGGTGGATGAGCCGGCGGGCGTACGGGGCCACGGACTCGAAGTACCGGCGCTGGGCCTCGGCGTAGATCGTGCCGAAGGCGAGCGAGCTCTTCCCGGATCCGGAGACCCCCGTGAACACGGTCAGCGCGTCGCGCGGGATGTCCACGTCGACGCCGCGCAGGTTGTGCTCCCTGGCACCCCGGACGCGCACACGGGAATCGGGGGCGGAAGGGGCCGCGGCGGGGCCGGCGCCGTCGGGAGGGGTGGTACCGGCGGGAGGGGTGGTACCGGCGGGACCGGCATCGGCGGACTGGTGCATTCGTCCTACTTTAGAGGCCCTGCAGGGGTTCTTCCGAGGCCCGCGATCGCGGCCAGCCTGCGGTGGGAGTCCAGCAGCGCGGTCCGGTCGTAGGTGGAGGTGGTGACCAGCAGTTCGTCGGCGCCGGTCAGCGCCGCCACCTCGGCGAGTTCGGCCGCGACCTGCTCCTGCGTGCCGTGGACGTGCCCGGCCAGGGCGCCCTCGTACAGCTCCCGCTCCTTCGCGGTCATGGACAGGGCCTCGATCTCCTCGGCCGGCCGCAGCGGAGGGAAGCTGCCCCGGGTGCGGGAGTACGCGACGGACCAGGCCTCGGGGAGCAGGATCCGCCGTGCCTCCTCGGCGGTGGCGGCCACCGCCACCGTGCCGGAGACCACCACGTACGGCTCCGCGCCCCAGGCGGAGGCGCGGAACTCCTTGCGGTAGGCCCCGATGACCTCCACGACCCGGTCGCGCGCCCTCAGGTCTCCCACCACCAGCGGCAGCCCGGCCCGGGCGGCGATCCCGGCCCCTTCGCCGGTGGCCAGCACGTACGCCGGTATCCGCAGTCCTTCGGAGGGGCGGGCGTGCACCTGGGGGTGGGCCTGCTGGCTGCCGTCGAGCCAGCCCAGCAGCTCGGCCAGCTGCTCCTCGAACCGGTCGGCGTCGCCGGTGCCGCGGCCCAGGGCCCGCCGGATGCCGTCGGTGAAGCCCACCGAACGGCCGAGCCCCATGTCGATCCGCCCGGGGAACAGCGCCTCCAGTACCCCGAACTGCTCCGCGACCACCAGCGGCTGGTGGTTGGGCAGCATGACCCCGCCCGTGCCGACCCGGATCCGCCGGGTGGCACCGGCCACGGCCGCGGCCAGCACGGTCGGCGCGGAGCCGGCGACCCCGGGCACGCTGTGGTGCTCCGACACCCAGAAGCGGTGGTAGCCGAGCTCCTCGGCCGTCCGGGCGAGGTCCACGGTGTCCCGCAGGGCCTCCGGGGCCGGGTGGCCCTCGCGGGTGCGGGAGCGGTCGAGCAGCGAGAGTTTGGGGATCACACAGGTCTCAACACCGGGGATCCCGGAGGATTCCCTAGGGTTGCGGGATGGCAGAGAACACGCACAGACCGCTGGCCGTCTTCGACATCGACAACACCCTGGCGGACACCGCCCACCGCCAGCACTTCCTCGAGCGCCGACCCCGTGACTGGGCCGGCTTCTTCGGCGCCGCCCCGGCCGACCCGCCGCTGGGGCGCGGCGTGGCCCTGGCCGCGCAGAGCGCCGCCGACTGCGAGGTGGTGTACCTGACCGGGCGCCCGGAGCGGTGCCGGGCGGACACGGTGGACTGGCTCGCCCGGCACGGCCTGCCCGAAGGCCGGCTGTGGATGCGCGGGAACCAGGACCGGCGTCCGGCCCGGACGACCAAGCTGGAGGTGCTGAAGCGGATCGCCCGGGGCCGGGAGGTGCGGATGCTCGTGGACGACGACGAACTCGTCTGCCAGGCCGCCCGCGCCGCCGGATTCCGGGTCGTCCTCGCCAACTGGGCGGCGGAGGCACCGGAGCTCAAGGCCGCCCAGGAGGGCGAGGGGCGCACCTGAGCGGCGCCGGGGGCGCCGGTGGGCAGCGCGGTAGCCGGGATCGGTCCTCGGGCTCAGTCCTCGCCTTCGAGGCGGAAGCCGACCTTGAGCCCGGGCTCGGTCCTCGGGCTCGGTCCTCGGGCTCAGTCCTCGCCCTCGAGGCGGAAGCCGACCTTGAGCCCCACCTGGTAGTGGGCGATCTCTCCGTTCTCGATGTGCCCGCGCACCTGGACGACTTCGAACCAGTCGAGGTTGCGCACGGTCTGGCCCGCACGGGCGATCCCGTTGCGGATGGCCTGATCGATGCCCTCGTGGGAGGTGCCGACGATTTCGGTCACCCGGTACGTGTGGTTGGACATGGGGTCTCCCGGAGCTGGGTGGCTTTTGCCTCGTTCTACGGTGCCCCAGTAAGTCCCGCTCCGCGAACTTTGCGGGAACAGTCCCGAGCGCAAGGGCCTTGACCCACCCATTGGTCTATGCCAATTTCAAGCCATCCGAGATCCGTCCCCAGAAGGTGACCTTTCGTGAAGATGCGCTTCCTTGCCGTGTGCACCGCCCTGGCCGCCGCGACGACCGCCCTGACGGGCTGCGGCCAGTCGGGTGACGCTGCCGCAGATGCGCAGAAGGTGACGCTCTGGCTGATGAAGGGCAGCGCCTCGGACGATTTCATCCGGACGTTCACCGCCTCCTTCGAACGGGAGCACCCCGGCGTCGACCTGGACGTCCGGATCCAGGAGTGGACGGGCATCGTCGAGAAGGTCAACGCGGTGCTGGAGGGCAGGAGCAAGGAGAGCGCCGACGTCATCGAGGTCGGCAACACCCAGGTCGCCCGGTACGTCGAGACGGGCGGCCTCTCCGAGCTCACCCTCGAGGGGCTGCGCGAATGGGGCAGCAAGGACTGGATCAAGGGCCTCTCCGACCCGGGAAGCATCGACGGCGCCCAGTACGGGGTCCCCTGGTACGCGGCGAACCGGGTGGTGATCTACCACAAGGAACTCTTCGCGAACGCCGGGATCAAGAGCACCCCCAAGAACCGCGCGGAGTGGATCCAGGCCACCCAGAAGCTCGACAAGTCCGAGCAGCAGGGCATCTACCTGGCCGGCCAGAACTGGTACGTCCTCGCCGGCTTCATCTGGGACGAGGGCGGCGAACTCGCCGTCGAGACGGGCAGCCGGTGGGTCGGCAGCCTCGACGACGAGAAGGCCCTGGCCGGAATGGAGTTCTACAAGCAGCTGCAGGCCCTCGGCGACGGCCCCAAGGGCGCGGACGAGGAGACGCCCCCGCAGTCGGAGGTCTTCGCCCGCGGCCAGGTCGCCCAGATCATCGCCCCGCCCGGCCAGGTCGCCGAGATCGAAGCCGCCAACCCCGCCCTCAAGGGGAAGCTCGGCTACTTCCCGATCCCCGGCAAGACCTCCGACAAGCCGGGCTCCGTGTTCACCGGCGGCTCGGACCTGATCATCCCGGAGCGGACGAAGCACCGCAGGAAGGCCGTCGACGTGATCACGGCGCTGGTCAGTGAGAAGTGGCAGACCGAGCTCGCCCGCACGATGAGCTACGTCCCGAACAAGACCACGCTCGCGCACGTGGTGGCGGGCAACGAGGGCGCGGCCACCATGGCCGTCGGCGCCGCACAGGGGCGGGCCACCCCGAAGTCCGCCCGCTGGGCCGAGGTCGAGGCCAAGAACCCGATCAAGCCCTTCATGACGGCCGTCCTGACCGGGCAGGACCCCAAGCAGGCCGCCCGGACGGCCTCGGAGGCCATCGGCACGGTGCTCAACGCGGACCGCTGACCGCGCGCCGGCCCACCGCCGGCCCGCTGCCGACCTGCTCCGCCCCTGCTCCCTGTGCTCCGCCCCCGCTCCATCCCCGCCCGTACGTGCCCCACCACCGAGTTCAGCGTCCTCACATCCGCGTGCCGCCGAGCGGTCATGTCGAATCCAGCCGGTCACGGAAAAAGTAAGGGAGCCGGGCCGCGCAGCCACCGGCCCGGCCCTCCGCGCCCGGATCAGGAGCCGCCATGACCCTCGCCCCCCTGTCCCCGTCCCCCCTGTCCCCCTCCTCCCTTTCCCCCACGGCCTCCCGCCCCACCACCACCGGCCCCGCCCCCGGCAGCGCCCCCGCCCAGGGCCCCCGCTACGCCGTCCGCCTCGCCCGCGACGAGACCGAGGTGCGCGCCGCCCAGCGCCTGCGCCACCAGGTCTTCGCCGGCGAGCTCGGCGCCCGCCTGGACGGGCCCGAACCCGGTCTCGACATCGACTCCTTCGACGCCCACTGCGACCACCTCCTCGTGCTCGACGAGGAGACCGAGCAGGTCGTCGGCACCTACCGGCTGCTGCCCCCCGAGCGTGCCGCCGTCGCCGGACGCCTGTACTCCGAGGGTGAGTTCGACCTCTCGGCCCTCGCCCCCATCCGCCCCGGCCTGGTGGAGGTCGGCCGCTCCTGCGTCCACCCCGACCACCGCAACGGCGCCGTCATCGCCCTCATCTGGGCCGGGCTCGCCCGCTACATGGACCGCTCCGGCCACAACTGGCTCGCCGGATGCTGCTCGATACCGCTCGCCGACGGCGGGGTCCTGGCGGCCGCCACCCGCGAGGCGGCCCTGGCCCGCGCCTTGGCCCCCCAGGAGTACCGGGTCACCCCCCACCTTCCCTGGAACCCCGAGGGCATCACCTTCCCCGCCCGCATGGAACTGCCCCCTCTGCTGCGCGGCTACCTGCGCCTGGGCGCCTGGGTCTGCGGCGAGCCGGCCCTCGACACCGAGTTCGGCTGCGCCGACCTGTACGTGCTGCTCTCCCTGCGCCGCACCAACCCGCGCTACCTCAAGCACTTCCTCTCGCTCGTCCCGGGCGCATGAGCGTCTGGCTGCCCACCTCGCCCTGCACCCCCGAGGCCTGCGCCGGCCCCGAGGGGCGCACGGCGAGCGTCCCGCTCGCGGTGCTCAGGCTCGGCGCCGCCGTCCTGCTGGTCCTGGCCGGGATCCTCGGCGCCCCGCCGGTGCGGCTGCTGCCGACCCGGCCCCGGCACGCGGTGGTGCGGGCCTGGTCGGCAGGGCTGGTCCGCGCCTTCGGGCTGCGGATCACCGTGCAGGGAAACCCCGGCCGGGGCGGCGGCCGGCTGATCGTCGCCAACCACATCTCCTGGATGGACATCCCGCTCGTCGCCGCCGTCCTGCCCTGCCGGATGCTCGCCAAGAGCGACATCCGGTCCTGGCCGGTCCTCGGCCGCCTCGCCGGACGGGCCGGAACCCTGTTCATCGAACGCGAGCGGATCCGCGCCCTGCCCGCCACCGTCGGGACCATCACCAGGGCACTGCTGGCCGGTGACCGGGTCACCGTCTTCCCCGAGGGCTCCACCTGGTGCGGGCGCGCCCGGGGCGCCTTCCGCAGGGCGGCCTTCCAGTCGGCCCTGGACGCGCGGGTCCCCGTACAGCCCGTCCGCCTCGCGTACCTGCGGGCCGACGGGGAGCCGGCCGGGGAGCCCGCCTTCGTCGGGGACGACCCGCTGACCGCCTCGCTCTGGCGGATCGCGCGGACCCGCGGGGTGAGGGCCGAGGTCACGCTGCTGCCGCGGATCCCGCCGGGCCGCTACGCGGACCGGCGGGACCTCGCGGCCGCGGCTCAGGCGGCGATCACCTCCCCCTCATCGCTGCCCGGCACTCCGACTCAGCGCCCCGCGCCGTCGGCGACCGACAGGGACAGGGCGAAGCGACCCGCCGCGTCCGTCCACCACTGCACCAATTCCAGCCCGGCAGCGGCCAGTTCCTTGCGCAAGCCCTCCTGACGGAACTTCGCGGACACCTCCGTCAGGATCTCCTCACCTGCCGCGAACGGCACCACCAGGTCCAGCGAGCGGATCTTGACCCGCAGCTCCGACCGGGCCCGCAGGCGCATTTCGATCCACTCCTGCTCCCGGTTCCACACCGCCACGTGCGCGAAGTCGGCCGTGTGGAAGTCCGCACCCAGTTCCCTGTTGATCACGGTCAGCACGTTCTGGTTGAACGCGGCCGTCACTCCCTGCGCGTCGTCGTACGCCGCCACCAGCACGCCCTCGTCCTTGACCAGGTCCGTGCCGATCAGCAGCGTGTCCCCGGGCGAGAGCATCGCCCGTACGGACGCCAGGAACACCGCCCGCTCCGGCGGCAGCAGGTTCCCGATCGTGCCGCCCAGGAACACCACCAGCCGCGGACCCGGGGACTCGGGCAGGCGCAGCGCCCGCGTGAAGTCGGCCAGCAGGGCGTGCACGCGCAGCCCCGGGTGCGCGGCGAGCAGCGTCTCGGCCGCACCGGCCAGTGCGCTCTCGCTCACGTCGACCGGGACGTAGGTGTCCAGCGCGGGCATCGCCTCGATCAGGTGCCGGGTCTTCTCCGAGGAACCGGATCCCAGTTCCACCAGGGTCCGCGCCCCGCTGGCCGAGGCGATCTCCTGTGCCCGTTCGAGCAGGATCTCCCGCTCGGCGCGCGTGGGGTAGTACTCCGGCAACCGGGTGATCTCCTCGAAGAGTTCACTGCCCCGCGCGTCGTAGAACCACTTCGGGGGCAGCGCCTTCGGCGTCCGCGTCAGCCCGTGCAGCACGTCCGCGCGCAGCGCCGTCTCCGCGGCGTGTTCGTCGAGGGTCCGGGTCATCTGGAAGTCACTCACGGGCACTCCTTGTCCCCCAGCGGGGTTTCCTTGAGGGGGGTCAGCTCGACCCGGGTACGGGTTGCGGTCAGCAGGGTGCGGTCGGGTACCTCGCACCAGCGCGGGTCCTGGTCGTACGGCTCGGACGCCACCACCGTGCGCCCGGCCGCCGCGTCGGCCAGGTACCAGAGCGAATCGCCCCAGGCCGTCGCCGCGATGGCCGCACCGTCCGTCAGCAGCAGGTTCAGCCGCGAGCCCGGTGCGGCCGCGGCCAGCTCCAGGACCGCTTCGGACAGGGCCCCGCCGAGGTCCCGACCGGCCCGCAGCCGGTGCAGGACCAGCGCCCAGACCAGCGCCGAGTCGGTGCTCGCGGCCAGCTGGAGCAGCTCCGTGGGCGGCAGGCCGACGGCCAGCGGGGCCGCCGAGTGCGGCCAGTCGCGTATCGCGCCGTTGTGGCTGAACAGCCACGGCCCGTCCGCGAAAGGAGCCGCCGCCGCCTCCCCGTCCGCCCCGGGCCGGGTCGCATCGCGTACGGCGGCCAGCGCGGCCTCGCTGCGCACCACGCGGGCGAGGTCGGCGAAGGTGAGGTCGGACCAGACCGGCCCGGCCCGGCGGTAGCGGGCGGGCACCGGGTCGCCCTCCGCGTACCAGCCGACACCGAAGCCGTCGGCGTTGACCGTGCCGCTGACCTGGCGGCGCGGCTCCCAGGATTGGTGCACCAGCGAGTGCTCTGGGTCGCTCAGCAGCCGTCCGAGGGCCACTTCAGGTCCCACATAGGCGAGATGACGGCACATCAGACGTCCCTCGCGGTGCGGAAGCCGGAGAAGATCTGCCGGCGCACCGGAAGGTCCCAGTTGCGGAACGTGCCCCGGCAGGCCACCGGGTCCACGGCGAAGGAACCGCCCCGCAGCACCTTGTGCTCGGGGCCGAAGAACACCTCCGAGTACTCGCGGTACGGGAAGGCCCGGAAGCCCGGGTACGGCAGGAAATCGGAGGCAGTCCACTCCCACACGTCGCCGATCAGCTGGCGCACCCCGAGCGGGGAGGCGCCGGCCGGGTAGCTGCCGACGCGGGCCGGACGCAGGTGGCGCTGGCCGAGGTTGGCGTGGACCGGGCCGGGATCGGCGTCGCCCCACGGGTAGCGGCGCGAGCGACCGGTGGCGGGGTCGTGCCGGGCGGCCTTCTCCCACTCGGCCTCGGTGGGCAGCCGGCGCCCGGCCCAGCGGGCGTAGGCGTCCGCCTCGTACCAGCTGACGTGCAGCACCGGTTCGTCGCCGGGGACCGGCTCGGTCACGCCGAACCGGCGCCGCAGCCACTGGCTGCCTTCGCGACGCCAGAACAGGGGGGCCTCGATGCCGTGTTCGCGGATCTGGGCCCAGCCGGGCGCGGCCCACCAGCGGGGTTCGTGGTAGCCGCCGTCCGCGATGAACGCCTGGTACGCCTCGTTGCTCACCGGCAGCGTGTCGATCCAGAACGGCGCCGTCTCCCGGGTGTGGGCCGGCCGCTCGTTGTCCAGCGACCAGGGCTCGGCCGAGGTCCCCATGGTGAACGGCCCGCCGGGAACCAGCACTTCGGCCGCCGACGGCGCCTCGTACGGGGCAGCGGGCTCCGGCGCGGTCAGCACCGCCTCGCCGCGCCGCAGCTGATGGGTGATCAGCATCGTCTCGTCGTGCTGCTGTTCGTGCTGGGCGATCATCCCGAAGGCGAAGCCGTCGTCGAGGAGCTCGCTGCCCTCCAGCGCGGTGTGCTCCAGGAGGTCGAAGACCCGGCCGCGCACCTCGGCCGCGTACCGGCGGGCCTCGGCGGGTCCGAGCAGCGGCAGCTTCGGCCGCTCGGAACGGGGGTGCTCGAACGCGTCGTAGAGGGGGTTGATCTCGGGGCGCAACGACTCGCGCCCGGCGACGCGGCCGAGCAGCCAGAGCTCCTCCTGGTTCCCGATGTGCGCCAGGTCCCAGACCAGCGGGGACATCAGCGGGGAGTGCTGCGCGGTGAGGTCCCGGTCGCTCACCGCGTCGGTGAGCGCGGCCGTGCGGGCCCGTGCGGCGGTCAGCGCGGCGGCGGCCCGCTCCCGCAGCCCGGGGTGGGATCCGGTGGTCATCGGCGGGCTTCCTTCCCGGCAGTGGCGGTCAGCGGCGGTGGCGGGTCGTCGGCCGGGCAGCGCCCGCGCAGCACGAAGCGCTCGGTGAAGGCGCCGACCGTCTGCTGGACTTGGGCGCTCGCGCCGAGCCGGGGCAGCGCCTCGGAGGCGGCCCGGAAGCAGGCCTTGGCGGCCGCCCGCAGTTCCGGATCGGCCAGACCGTGCCGGGCGGCGGACCGCCACAGCGGATTGCGGGGCGCGGGCGCGGAGCCGTAGGTGTCGGCCAGGGCCTTGGCCACCCTGTAGGCGGTCTCCGCCGCCTCCGGATCGTCGAACAGGGCGTGCACGACCGCCACCGGGACCACCCAGCCGTCGTCGCCGGGCTGTGCGTCGATCATCCGCAGCTCCAGGTGGCCGCGTGGCCGCACCGGCGGGAAGAGCGTGGTCAGGTGGTAGTCCAGGTCCTCCGCGGTGGGCGGTCGAAGCCCCGGGTACGCCGGTTCGCCGCCGGTGCGCAGCCAGTCGCGGAAGGTCAGGCCCTGCGGGATCGCCCACGGCTCGCCGTCGTATGACCGCACGCACATCACCTCGGTGTCCAGCGCCTGCCGGGTCCAGCCGCTGCGCGGCGGCCCGTCCAGCGGCGGGGCGAGCGTGCGCCGGCTGTCGATGTCGGCCCAGTTCCCCTGGCGGGCACAGCGCCATCCGGCGTACGGGCCCTCGTACGCGGGGGAGTTGGCGAAGGCGGCCACCAGGACCGCGCCCACCAGGTGCGCGAGCCGCCAGCGCCGGCCGTGGCCGAGCACGCCGGGCTCCTCGTACCCCGCGTCGACGCAGACCTGCACCGAGGCGGTGGCGCGCATCATGGTGCGTCCGGCCGGTCCGGTGCGGTCGAAGTAGGTCTCCATCGCGTCGTAGCGCGGGCTGGCCAGCAGGCGCCGGTGGGGGACGCGCGGATCGTGGCCGCGGCCTTCCAGGAGCAGGCCCTGGGTGAGCAGGGCGGCCCGTACGGCGGCCAGATCGGCCTGGAGGGCGTCCACGCAGCCGCTGAGGGATGTGGCGGGGGTCGAGCTGAACTCGAGCTGGCCTCCGGGTTCGACGGTCACCCGGGAGTTCAGGGGCAGGGCGTGTGCGGCGCCGTGCGCGGCGTGCAGCCGCTCGGGGGACAGCGGGCGGCCGGGCCGCTCGGCGTCCACGACCAGCCATTCGAGCTCCGCGCCGAGGAGGCGGGGCGGGCCGGTTTTGAAACAGATGCCGTGGATCAGGTCCTCGGCCTGGCTCTCGGATAGGGGGGTGGGGGAGGGAGCGGGTGAGACCTTGGGCATGACCGGGTCCTCTTCTCCTGTCGTCGTTGGTGACATCGGTCGTGACATGACATCACCCGTGCCTACCCGCCTGTCGCGTGCAAAATCCTTTTACCTGCGGGGGGTGCGGGGCGCAGGATGCCGGTGTGAGCAGCAGATTGCGTGAGATCGCGCGGGAGAACGCGGAGATCGTGGCGGCCGGCGGGTACCGGACGCGGTCGGGACGGCGGGTCGAGATCGCCGCCGCTCTGGCGGAAGCCAAGGCAGGAACCAGAATATATGGACCAAACCGGGCGATTCCAGACGGGAACATCGCCGGGGCCGGGCGTGCGACGGCCGTCGAGGTCACGGGGGAGAGCAGTACGGTGGCGGCCCGCAGGCTCGCCGCGGAGGGCTTCGCGGTGGCGGTGCTGAACTTCGCCTCGGCCCGCAATCCCGGGGGCGGGTACGTCCGCGGGGCCAAGGCCCAGGAGGAGGCCCTGTGCCGTGCATCGGCCCTGTACGAGACGCTGCTCGAGGCTCCGGAGTACTACGAGGTCCACCGTGCGGAGCGCAGCACCTTCTACACCGACCGGGTGATTCACTCGCCCGGGGTCCCCGTTTTCCGCGACGACCGCGGCGATCTGCTGGAGGCCCCGTTCCGGGTCGGCTTCCTGACGTCGCCGGCCCCGAACGCGGGCACGATCCACCGCCAGGAGCCGGGGCGGGTCGCGGAGATCCCGGGGGCGCTGGCCCGGCGGGCCGGGCTCGTCCTGGAGGTGGCCGCCCTGCACGGCTACCGGCGGCTGGTGCTCGGCGCGTGGGGGTGCGGGGTGTTCCGGAACGACCCGGCGGTGGTGGCGGAGGCCTTCCGGGGGCTGCTGGCCGGCCGTTTCGCAGACGTGTTCGACCGGGTGGTGTTCGGGATCCTGGACCGCAAGCCGGAGACCAGGGAGGCCTTCGAACGGGTCCTGGGCACGTCCTTCGGCGAGGCCTCCGCGTAGGCCGTCTGCCGCCGGGGCCCTGGCGGCTACTGCCAGCCGTAGCGCTCGCGGAGCCGGTCGACCACCAGCCGGAACCGCCCCCGGTCCAGCGCGCAGGCCTCGCGGCGCATCCCCGCCTCGTGCACCCGCAGCACCCGGTCCACGTCCACCCAGGACTCGCGCCCCGCGCCGTCCCACGGGCCGGTGCCGATCGGCACCCACTCCCGGTCGTGGTCGTGCCGCTTGCTGGACAGCTGCACGGCGAGCAGCGTCCGCCCGCCGGGCTCCCGGGCCACGACCAGGACCGGGCGGTCCTTGCCGCGGCCGTCGTTCTCCTCGAAGGGGACCCAGGTCCAGACGATCTCGCCGGGATCGGGATCCCCGTCGGGATCCGGCGCGTACGAGGTCCGCACCGGCCCGATGGCGCGCGGATCGGCCTCGGTGGTGGCGGTGGCTCCGCCGCGTCCGGGCTGGGTGGTGGGGTGGTTGCCGTGGGGGGAAATGGCCGTCATCCGGCTGAGGCTAGCGGCTCCCGGTTCCGGTTGTCCGGCACCGGGGACCCGAGTGGCGGCGGCTACGGCGTGACGAGGGCCATGACGAAGCCGTCGTAGCCCTTGCTCCCGACGGTTTGCAGGGCGGTGGCCGTCAGTCGGGGGTGCTCGGCGATCAACTCGGTGAAGCGGCGGACCCCCTGCACGCGGGGGTCGGAGCCGGTGGCGTCGACGACGGCGCCGTCGCGGACGACGTTGTCGCCGATGATCACGCTGCCGGGCCGCGTCAGCCTGAGGGCCCACTCGAGGTACTCGGGGTTGGAGGGCTTGTCGGCATCGATGAAGACCAGGTCGAACGGCTCGGTGTCCGTGAGCTGCGGGAGGAGGTCGACGGCCCGGCCGTGGCGGATGTCGACGACGTCCCGCAACCCGGCGCGGGCGATGTTCGCGGCGGCGATCTCGGCGCAGCGCGCGTCGACTTCCAGCGTGACCACCTGCCCGCCCGCGGGGAGGGCCCGGGCCAGCCAGATGGTGCTGTATCCCCCCAGGGTCCCGATCTCCAGGATCCGCCGGGCGCCGCGGATCCGGGCGAGGAGGTGCAGCAGCTTCCCCTGGTTGGGGGCGACCTGATGGGGCGGAAGTCCCGCCGCCGCGGAGTCGGCCGCGGCGGCCGTCAGGGCCTCGTCCTCCGCGACCAACAGCCCGTCGAAGTACGCGTCGACGGCCGTCCACGTCTGCTGAGCCATGGCATCCCCTTCGTCTCTCTTAAGTTCCTAAAGGGAACCTACTCGAGCCCCGCTTTGTTCAACAGTCTGTTGTGGAAATCGGCTCCTGCGGTGCGTGTGGCTCTGGCACCCTGACGGGATGGGAGACGTACGTGAGACCGTCAGTTCGGGGTCGCCGCTGGAGCCGAGGATCGGGTTTTCCCGGGCGGTGCGGGCCGGGACGTACGTGGCCGTCGCGGGGACGGCCCCGATCGGGGACGACGGCGCCACCGTCGGGCCCGGCGACGTCTACGTGCAGACGGTGCGGTGCCTGGACATCGCCGAGAGGGCGTTGGCGGACGCGGGGGCATCGCTCGAGGACGTGGTGCGGACGCGGGTCATGATGACCGACGTGACGCAGTGGAAGGAGGCCGCGCGGGCCCACGGGGAGCGGTTCGCCTCCATCCGGCCGGCGACCACGTTCGTGGAGGTCTCCCGGTTCATCGACGCCGACTGGCTCGTCGAAGTGGAAGTCGACGCGGTGACGGGGCCCCCGCCGGCCTGACGCGCGGGAGCAGGCCGACGCCCGGGCGGAGCGACGGCGCCGGGGCCGGGTGGGCGGCGCCGTGGCGGCCGTCCGGCCGTGGGTTTGCGGATCGCCCGCAGCGGTCCACGAGGCGACTGGCCGGTCGAATTGCACGATGCGCCGGCCGGGTTGCTCACGGGCAGGCGGTGAGCCGCTGTCGTCCTACCGGCCCCCTGCGCCCCCGGCCCACCGCGCGGCCCATCCTTCCGCCGACTCCACCTGCGCCGCGAGAGCCAGCAGGGTCGGTTCCGAATCCGCCGGGCCCAGGAGCTGGGCCCCCATCGGGAGCCCGTCTTCCGTGAAGCCCGCCGGGATGTTGACGCCCGGCCAGCCCAGCACGTTCCACGTCCAGGCGTACGGGCAGGCGGCGATCATCGCCCGGTCGGTGGCCATCGCCCCCAGGTCCGACAGCGCTCCGATCCGCAGGGGCGGCGTGGCCGTCGTCGGGGTCAGGACCACGTCGAAGCGCCCGAAGATCTCCCCGACCCGGCGCCGCAGCGCCGCCTCCGCCCGGCGGGCCGCCCGCAGGGGCAGGCCGCCCAGGATCCGGCCCGTCCGCACCGCCTCGTGCGTACGGGGGTCCAGCAGCCCGGGATCGGGCACCCGTGAGGCCCAGTCCCGTACGCCGCTCGTCGCCCGGGGGACGAAGGTCAGGCCGATCGGACCGTAACGGGGGTCCTCGGGGACCACCTCGTGGCCCAGCGACTCCAGCCGCCCGGCCAGCCGCTCCACCGCCGAACGGACTTCCGGATCGAGGGACTTGGGCGTCGCCGTGAACGGCATGGCGAAGGAGAGGGCGATGCGCAGCCGACGCGGCGTGCGGCGGGCCGCCTCGACCGCCGGGATGCGCGCCGGGCGGTGCAGGTCCTCGGGGTGCGGGCCGCTCGCCGCGTCCAGCAGGAGCGCCGCGTCGGCGACCGTGCGGGCCAGGACGCCGTTGACGGTGAGCCCGTGGAAGGACTCCGGATCCGGCCAGGTGGAGATCCGCCCGCGCTGCGGTTTCACACCGATCAGGTGCGTCCAGGCCGCGGGGATCCGCACCGAGCCCGCCCCGTCGGACCCGAGCGCCGCCGGTACCAGTCCCGCCGCCACCGCGGCCGCCGAACCGCCCGAGGAACCGCCGGGCGTGTAGGCCGTGTTCCACGGGTTGCGGGTCGCGCCGAAGGCCTCGCCCTCGGTGAAGGGCCACTGGCCCAGCTCCGGCGTCTGGGTCTTGCCGACGATCACGGCGCCGGCCGCGCGCAGCCGGCGTACCGCCTCGCTGTCGGCGGTCTTCGCGGGGAAGTCCCCGGCGCAGCCGAAGGCGGTCGGCTCGCCGGCCACGTCCATGTCGTCCTTGACGGCGAGCGGAGCACCCAGCAGCGGCAGCCGCTCGCCCGCGGCCAGCCGCCTGTCCGCCGCGTCCGCCTCGGCGAGGGCGGCCTGCGCACGTACGGAACGGAAGGCGTTGAGCTCGGGCTGGGCGGCCGCGATCCGGTCCAGTGCTCGCTCGGTCAACTCGCGGGCACAGACGCTGCCTTCGGCGAGCGCTGCCGCCATCTCCACCAGCCCGGTGGGCCCGTCGAAGCCGGTGCCGGAGCCGGAGCCGTAGACGGCCGGCCAGGCCGCCGAGGCTGTTGACGCTGAAGAATCGGACACCGAGACCACTCCCCATTACCGATCGGTAAGGAGACCGTAGTGGGGAGTGGCCGGGGGTGACTAGATCCAGCCCTCGAGCGAGGCCATGAACCCGTCGAAGTCGTCGCGGTGGATGGTGTGTCCGGCTCCGGCGACCCAACGCACCTCGAAGCCACGGGTCTTGAGGACGGCCGCCCGCTCCTGCGAGATCAGCAGGCTCGGATCGGCGAGCTGGACGAGCGAGGGGACCACCGGCGCCGCCGGCATCAGATCCGCTCCCGCGAGCGGACCGAGGCTCAGTGCGGTGGCCTCGTCCCATACCGCCAGGGTCTCCCGCTCGATGTCCACATCGACGTCCTCCCAGCGCGGGTTCATCGCCCGGATCCGCTCCCGGGGTGCCGTCTTGAACTGTGCGAGCGTCTGCGGACCGAAACCGTCCGTCGGAGCGGCGAGGTACCAGGCCGGGTCGGAGAACACCGCGCGCCGCGGCCTCAGCCGGTCCACCGCGAGTGACAGCGTCAGGCCGCCCAGCGAATGCCCCAGGGCGAGTTCGGCGCCGGCCGGGAGGGTCTCGACCACGTCGTCCGCGAACAGCTCCGGGCCGTACGCGCCGCGGCCGCTGGCGCCGTGGCCACGCAGGTCGACGGCGATCACGTGGTACCCGCGGTCGGCGAGGGCGGGACCGACCCGGCGCCAGGTCCGGTGGTCGGCCATGATCCCGTGGATCAGGAGGGCGATGCGGTCGCCCTCGCCCCAGGTCTGGGTGTGCAGCAGCACGGTGTGCCTTTCGGAGAGGAGTTCGCACAGGAGTGGGGGACAGAGAGAGGTGGCGGCGTCAGCGCACGCTGCGGATCGGCTTCACGGCCAGGGCGGCCGCCACCGCCAGAACGGCCGCGCCGACGAACAGGGCGGTGTACCCGCCGCTGAGCGAGCCGATCACCGAGGCGAGAGGGGTTGAACACGGTGGCGGAGATCGCCGAAACCCCCGCGATCAGGCCGAAGTTCGCGACGTTGTCCGCCGGATCGATGTCGTGCACCTGGAGCGCGAGCAGGACGCCGGCGACGCCGACGTAGAGCGCGTACGTGGCGCTGTGCCGACCAGCAGCAGCGGGAGCAGGCCGCGTCCTGGGCGGGACGGTCGGACGCGCCGGACCGGGCGCCGTACGCGGCGGTGGTGGCTGCGGCGTCGCCGGTGCCGCGGCCGCGGGAGGAAAGGCCCACGGTGCCCTCCTGGGCAGGTACGAGGGGGATGAGGGGTGGGGCGGAAGGGGTGCGCGCCGCCCTGTCGCGACGGCGGGGGTGCGACGGAGCGCGACAGGGCGACGGCACGGCGGGGGACGCGCGGGCGCCACCTCGGTGAAGAGGATGCGGCTAGGTTACACGTGTCAACGAATCGTGTAACCACTGTGCAGCATGCGATTCAGGCCATCCGCCCGGCCCCGGCCGCCAACCGGTCTGGAAAGATGCCACGGCCATGCCTCAGTCATCGAAAACGCCGAAGCCGCCGGCCCCGGCACCCGCGTCCAGGACCTCCGCGACCTCCACGCCGCAGCCCCCGCAGCCCCCCGTGCCGACCAGCGCCGACGTGGCCCGGCTCGCGGGCGTCTCGCGCGCCACGGTCTCGTACGTGCTGAACAACGCGGAAGCCGTGCGCATCAGCGAGCCGACCCGCCGCAAGGTGCGCGAGGCCGCCGAGGAACTCGGATACGTGCCGCACGCGGCGGCCCGCAGTCTGCGCGCCGGGCACACCCGGATCGTGCTGCTGCCCACCTCGCACGTGCCGATCGGACCGCTCTACAGCACGTTCCTCAACGAGCTCCAGTGGGCGCTGCGCCGGCTCGACTACACCGTGGTGCAGTACGGGAGCCTCGGCCTCGGCGGGGACGAGGCCGCCCGCGCCTGGGCGGAGCTGAGGCCGGTGGCGGTGATCTCGCTGGGGGAGATCGTGCTTTCGGCGCACAACGTGGCCACCCTCAAGCGGGCCGGGGCCCGCGCGGTGATCACCATGGGCCCCGTCGGTGTGCCGGGGGCGCACGCGCTGGTGATGAACCAGGAGGAGGTCGGCGCCCGGGCCGCTGCCCACCTGGTCGAGCGGGGCCGGCGCCGGATCGGTGTGATCGTGCCCGAGGAGGAGGGGCTGGAGCTGTTTTCCGCGCCCAGGCTGGCGGGCGCCCGCGCGGCGCTGTCGAGGACGGCCGACGCAGGGCCGGAGCCGGCCGCGGGGGCCGAGGCCGGGGCAGTGGCGGGCTCCGGGGCCGGGGCCGGGGCCGGGGCCGGGACCGCCTCCGAGGCCCGAGCCGAGGCTGGACCCGGCGCCGCGGCCGGGCCGGCGGCCGAGATCCGGCCCCTCCCGATGGCCTACACCGAGGAGTCGGCCGCGGCGCTCGCGGCCCGCTGGCGCGGCCTCGGCCTCGACGCGGCCTTCGCGTACAACGGCGAGTACGCCATGCTGCTCATGCGGGCCCTGCAGGACGAGGGCCTGCGCATCCCGCAGGACGTCGCCGTCATCGGCGCCGACGACCTGCTCATCGGGCGGCTGCTGCGGCCCCGGCTGAGCACGGTGCGGATCGAGCTGCCGACCGGTGACCACCTGGCCTCGCTGGTGGACCGCGCGGTGCGCGAGCCCTCGGAGGTCACCCAGCGGTACGACCTGATGGCGGCCTCGGCCGTCCACCGCGAGTCGACCTGACCGCCCGCGACCGGGCCGCATCCGCGACAGCGGCCGAGCGGGCCGCTTCCCGGACCGGGCCCGGGGGCCGTTGACAGGCGGTGACCTGCGGACGGAGACTGCGGGCGCGTCCCACCGGGCGCGCCCGCCGGCGTCCCGCGGTGCCCACACACGCACCGAAGCGCCACCGCCCGTACGGATCCGCCCAGGAGCGACCCCATGAGCATCCGCACCGTCCGCGACGTCTACGTCGTCGACGCCGTCCGCACCCCGATCGGCAAGTTCGGCGGTGCCTTCGCCGGAGTCCGGCCGGACGACCTCGCCGCGCACGTGGTCCGTGCGCTGGTGGACCGTACGCCCGACCTCGACCCGGCGCGCATCGACGACGTCGTCTTCGGCGACGCCAACGGCGCGGGCGAGGACAACCGCGACGTCGCCCGGATGGCGGTCCTGCTGGCCGGCCTCCCGGTGAGCGTCCCCGGCGTCACCGTCAACCGGCTGTGCGGATCCGGCCTCGAAGCCGTGATCCAGGCTGCCCGCGCCATCGCGCTCGGCGACGCCTCCGTCGCCATCGCGGGCGGAGTCGAGTCGATGACCCGCGCCCCCTGGGTGGTGCAGAAGCCCGAACGCACCTTCCCGGCCGGCCACCAGCAGATGTGGTCCACCACGCTGGGCTGGCGGATGACCAACCCGCGCATGCCCGCGGAGTGGACCGTCTCCCTCGGCGAGGGCGCCGAACTCGTCGCCGACAAGTACGCGATCACCCGCGAGGCGCAGGACGCCTTCGCCCTGCAGAGCCACCGCAACGCGGCGGCCGCATGGGCCGCCGGTCTGTACGACGACGAGGTGGTGCCGTACGCGGGCGTGGACCTGGTACGGGACGAGTGCATCCGCGAGGGTTCCACGCCCGAGGCCCTGGCCCGGCTCAAGCCCGCCTTCCGTACGGACGGCCGGGGTACCGTCACGGCCGGCAACGCCTCCCCGCTCAACGACGGTGCCGCGGCGCTGCTGTTGACCGACGAGGCGGGCCTGGCCGCCACCGGCCGGGAGCCGCTCGCCCGGATCAGCGCCTCCGCCGTCACCGGCATCGAACCCCAGCTCTTCGGCCTGGGCCCGGTGGACGCCGTCCAGCAGGCGCTCGCCAAGGCCGGCCGCGGGTTCGGCGACCTCGGCGTCTTCGAACTCAACGAGGCTTTCGCCGCACAGGCGTTGGGCTGCCTGGCGGCCTGGCCCGAGCTCGACCCCGCCCTGGTCAACCCGCGCGGCGGCGCCATCGCGATCGGCCACCCCCTCGGTGCGTCGGGAGCCCGGCTGGCCGGTTCGGTAGCGCACCAGCTGGCGGCGGCGGGCTCCGGTACCGGCCTCGCGGCGCTGTGCATCGGGGTCGGCCAGGGCATCGCGCTGGTCCTCGAGCGCTGAGGCCCTTCCGGGTGCGACCCTGAACCCGACCCGGGTTCAGGGTCGTCGATCGTTTCCGGTCACCGTCACCCTTCAAGTGCCCAATAACTGAACAGAAGTGGAGCCTTCGGTCTGGCACGATGGCGCGTGCTGCCGCCCCCCGCCCCCCGGCACCCGCCCATCCCCACCCGGAGGCCACGCGCCATGCCGCTCCTCGACCCGACGCTCTGGCAGGACGGACCCGTCCTCACCGGCGGCGCCGCCCCGGTCCTCGAACCCGCCACCGGCCGCACCCTCGCCACCATCGACCTGGCCGCGCCCGCCGACGTCGCGGAGAGCGCCGTACGGGCCCTGGCCGCGCAGCGCGACTGGGCGCGCGCCACCCACCCGGAGCGGGCGGCCGTGCTGCGCCGCGCCGGGGACCTGTTCACCGCGCACGCCGAAGAGCTGCGGGAATGGCTGGTGCGGGAATCCGGCTCGATACCCGGGAAGGCCGACTTCGAGCTGCACGTCGCGGCGCAGGAGTGCTACGAGGCCGCCGCGCTGGCCTCCCGCCCGACCGGCCAGGTGCTGCCGAGCGAGGCGCCCCGGCTCTCGTTCACCCGACGGGTGCCGGCCGGGGTGGTCGGCGTCGTGGCCCCGTTCAACGCCCCGCTGATCCTGTCGATCCGCTCGGTGGCGCCCGCGCTGGCCCTCGGCAACGCGGTGCTGCTCAAGCCGGACCGGCGCACCGCCGTGTGCGGCGGCCTCGCACTCGCCGCCGTCTTCGCCGCCGCGGGTCTGCCGGGCGGCCTGCTGCACGTCCTGCCGGGCGGCGCCGGGACGGGAGCCGCGGTCGTGGCCGATCCCCGGGTCCGGGTGGTGTCGTTCACCGGATCCACCGCCGCAGGACGGGCGGTGGGGGAGCTGGCGGGCCGTCACCTCACCCGCGCGCACCTGGAGCTGGGCGGCAACTCGGCCCTCGTCGTGCTCCGTGACGCGGACGTCGGGGCCGCCGTGGCCCAGGCCTCCTGGGGCACCTTCTTCCACCAGGGCCAGATCTGCATGACCGCCGGCCGCCACCTCGTGCACGCCTCGCTCTACGACGAGTACGTGGAACGGCTCGCCGTGCGCGCCGAGTCCCTGGCCGTGGGGGACCCGTACCGCGAGCAGGTCCACCTGGGGCCGCTGATCGACCGTGCCCAGGTGGAGCGCGTACACGCCCTGGTGGAGGCCAGCACCGCACAGGGCGCCAAGCTCGTCGCGGGCGGCACCCACCGGGACCTCTTCTACCGGCCGACCGTCCTGGCGGGCGTCGGGGACGACACCCCCGCCTACACCGAGGAGGTCTTCGGCCCCGTCGCGCCCGTACGGTCCTTCGCCACGGAGGAGGAGGCGGTGGAGCTGGCCTCGGCCGGCCCCTACGGACTCTCCCTGGGGATCGTCACCCGGGACGCGGGGCGCGGCCTGGACCTCGCAGAGCGGATACCGACCGGGATCGCGCACGTCAACGACCAGACGGTCAACGACGAGGCCGTCGCCCCGTTCGGCGGGGTCGGCGTCTCCGGCACCGGTTCGCGGGTCGGCGGCGAGGCGAACCTGGAGGCCTTCACCGAGCTGCGCTGGACCACCATCCGCTCCACCCCCGCAGGGCATCCGTTCTAGGACCCGTCCGTTTGCGGGAGGAATGATGCGGACACGACGTTGGTTCAAGGAACAGAACGCGCAACCAGGAGGCAGGACACCGTGGCAACAGTCGAGCTCACCAAGGAAAACTTCGACCAGACGGTCAGCGAGAACCCGTTCGTGCTGATCGACTTCTGGGCGGGCTGGTGCCGGCCGTGCCTGCAGTTCGCCCCGGTCTTCGAGAAGGCCTCCGAGGCCCACCCCGACCTGGTCTTCGCCAAGGTGGACACCGAGGCGCAGCAGGAGCTGGCCGGAGCCTTCCAGATCACCTCCATCCCGACCCTGATGATCGTCCGGGACCAGGTGGCCATCTTCGCCCAGCCCGGCGCCCTGCCGGAGGCGGCCCTGACGGACCTCATCGCGCAGGCGCGCGCCCTCGACATGGACGAGGTGCGCGCGAAGATCGCCGCGGAGCAGCAGGGCGGTGGGGAAACCGGCACGCCGGAGGCCTGATTGCGTGACGCCGCCCCCGGCGGGCGGTGACACTGACCCGTATGACCGAAGCCGTGGAGTACGACGTAGTGGTGCTCGGCGGGGGACCGGCCGGCGAGAACGTCGCCGACCGGACCCGCGCCGCCGGGCTGAGTACCGCCCTGGTCGAGAGCGAACTCGTGGGCGGGGAGTGTTCGTACTGGGCGTGCGTGCCGAGCAAGTCGCTGCTGCGCCCGGTGCTCGCCCGGGCCGATGCCCGCCGGGTGCCCGGCCTGGCGGACGCCGCCGGTGGGCCCCTGGACACGGCGGCGGTGTTCGCGCACCGCGACTACTGGACCGGGAACTGGAAGGACGAGGGCCAGATCGACTGGCTCGACTCGATCGGCGCCCATGTCTACCGGGGCCACGGCCGGCTGTACGGGGTCCGCAAGGTCGCCGTCACCAGCCCCGAGGGCGAGCACCACGTGCTGTCGGCCCGCCACGCGGTGGTGGTCGCCACCGGAACCCGCGCCGTGATCCCTGATGTTCCCGGAATGGCCGGGGCCGGCCCCTGGACCAGCCGCGAGGCGACCTCGGCCCGGGTGGCGCCGGGTCGGCTGCTGATCGTGGGCGGTTCGGTGGTGGCCGCCGAGATGGCCACGGCATGGCAGGGCCTCGGATCGCAGGTCACCGTACTCGTACGCGGCACGGGACTGCTGCCGCGGATGGAGCCCTTCGCCGGTGAGCTGGTCGCCGAGGCGCTGCGCGAGGCGGGCGCGGCGGTCCGTACGGGCGTGAGCGTCGAGGCCGTCGTACGGGACGGCTCCACCGGCCCCGTCACGGTGGTACTGGAGGGCGGCGAACTCCTCGAGGGCGACGAACTGCTCGTGGCGACCGGACGCGCACCGCGGACCGAGGACATCGGACTGGACACCGTCGGGCTCCCCCCGGGCCGGTGGATCGGGGTCGACGACAGCTGCCGGGTGCCCGGACACGACTGGCTGTACGCCGTCGGGGACGTCAACCACCGGGCGCTCCTGACCCACCAGGGCAAGTACCAGGCGCGGATCGCGGGAGCCGCGATCGCCGCCCGCGCGGCCGGCGGGACCCCGCTCGACACCGGTCCCTGGGGCGCGCACGCGGCGACCGCCGACACGCGGGCCGTCACCCAGGTCGTCTTCACCGACCCGGAGGCCGCCGCGGTCGGCCTCAGCCTGGCCGAGGCCGAACGGGCGGGCCACCGGGTCCGCGCCGTCGACTACGACCTGTCCAAGGTCACCGGCGCCGGGCTCTACGCCGACGGCTACCGCGGCCGGGCCCGGATGGTCGTCGACCTGGACCGCGAGATCCTCCTCGGAGCCACCTTCGTCGGCCCGGGCGCCGCCGAACTGCTCCACGCCGCCACGATCGCCGTGGCGGGCGAGGTCCCGCTCGAGCGCCTGTGGCACGCGGTCCCGGCCTTCCCGACGCTCAGCGAGATCTGGCTCCGGCTGCTGGAGGCGTACCGGGGCTAGGCCGTCTCTTTCGGATCTGGACTGACCCGCAAGATCCGAAAGAGACGGCCTGGGTGAGTGGTCCAGGCGGCCGTGCCGGCGGATCACATGCGCCGGGTCAGGCCGCCCGGGCGTGGAGTTCCAGGGCGGACAGCAAGTGGATCTGGGCGTCCACCCAGGGGCGGACCGCCGTGGCCGGGCCCTCGTCGTGCAGGGCGGCGAGGAAGGCACGGACCAGTCCTGCGGCGGCCGACAGGCCCGTGCGGGACAGGTCGGTCGCGGCCTCCTCCAGGCGGGCGCGGGCGGCCGCGCCGCATGCGCGCAGGCCGCGGTCGGCCGCCGCGGCCATCGCGGACACGGCGCCCTCCAGGGCCTCGCTGAGCGGGTCGCGCGGGCGCGGCAGCAGGTTCGGCACGAGCGGGGAGCCGGCGGCGGGGCTCAGGTCGGGTACGGTCACGCCCTGCGTCGTCATGACGGCGATCGGGTCGAAGACGAGCCCGGCGCCCGTCACCCGGACGAAGGCGCTCAGGTAGCGGACCTCGCCCCGGCTGCCCTCCAGGCACGCGGCGAGGACGTCCAGGGCGCCGGGACTGTACGGGTTGTGCACCGCCGAGAGCGTCGCGGCGGCGCCGTGGGCGTCGCGTACGGCGGCCTCCAGGCGCTGCTCGGCCGGGTCGTAGCCGAGCTCCCCGATCTCGTGCACCGCGACCACCCGCACGGAGTCGGCCCCGGTCCGGGGCCGGACCAGGTACAGCGGCAGCCGGTCCAGCGCGCGGGCGTGGGCGGCGAAGTCCCTGAGCAGCAGCGGCTCCGGGAGATCCGCCCAAGCCGAGCCGACCGGAGTCACGCTCGTCGACGCCACCCGGCCGGCGCCGATGGTGACGGACAGGCCGGGAGTGCGGGAGGCGCTCTCGCTCACCAGGTTGGCGCGGGCCACCGCCCCCAGCGGCGCCCCCGCCACCCGCCGGGCCGCAAGTTCGGGCCCGGTCGGATCCTGGCCCGGCGCGAGGGCCCACCGGCGGCGCAGCACCAGGCCCGTCCCGGCGTCGCCGTGGGCGAGGAACACCTCGGCGGTGCGGTCCTGCGGGGTACCGCTGATCCGGCATCCGAGCGCCGTGAGGCGCACCCGCCGCAGGGCGGTGTCACCGCGCTCCCCGGAGCCCAGCACCTGGGACGCGGCGACCTGCGAGGTGTGGGCGGCCGCGCGGAGGCGGGCGTGGAATTCGGTGATCAGCGCGGCGTGCCGCTCGGCCCGGTAGCGGGCGCCCCGGCCGGCGTGCTCGTCGAGCTGCTCGATCACGTCGGTGAGCGTTCCGGCCGGCCAGTGCAGGGCCCGGGCGGACAACTCGTCCCGCACCCGGCGCAGGGACGTCGCCAGTACCGGCCCGGCGTGGGCGGCGCCGTCCAGCAGCAGCTCGTCGAGGAGGGCGGCCGCCGTACGGAGCTCCGGCGACCCGGCGGCGAGCGTCCGGCCACCCCTTCCGCCCACGTCGACCTGGGCGGGCGGATCGGCCGGATCGGCCTCGGTGGCGGCGCGGAACGCCCAGACGGCGAGCGCGATGACCTCCCCGCGCCGGGCGGCGGTGGCATCGGTGACCGCATGCCCGATGCCGTCCGGCGCCGGTACCGGGAAGCGCACCGTGCAGGTGGGCAGTTCGGCCCGGGCGACGGGCTCCTCGGCCGTCGGATGGTGCAGCCGGGCCGTGTAGCCGCGGGCGAGGGTGCGCCGCGCGGAGGTCACGGCCCGGGCTCCCACGGCGGCGCTCAGCGCGTCGTCGTCGAGGCTGCCGGGGGACCACGGCCGCCATGCGGCTCCGCCTTCGGTTTCGGCATCGGTCCCGGCGCCGGTATCGGCCGAAGCGGCGCCGGCGCCGGCAGGGGCACCGGGGCCGGCTTGCCGGGTTTCGGCGGCGTCCCCCTGGCAGGCGAGGACCAGGCCGATCAGGTGCCGGCAGATCCCCGGTGCCCCGCAGGTGCACGTGCCCCGGTCGAGGCCCGCACCCGGCGGCAGCGCAACCTCCGTGCCGTCCGGGAACCGTCCGCGCAGCGTGCCGTCCGCGTCCGGCCACACCTCGGCCCCGCAGCCCGCGTCCCGTTCCTTCGCGGCACGTTTGACCAGGCCCCGGTTGGCGAGCGAGGCGAGCGTGGCGAGGTCGAGGGCCAACAGGTCGGGGCGGGCCGCCGCGCCGGCCCCGCTCATCGGCCCAGCCTTTCGGCGACGAACTCGGCGAGCTGACCCGGTGTCATCGCCCCGACGTGGGCGCCCGCGTCGGCGAGCCGCTGCGCGAGCGCGCGGTCGTACGCCGGGTTCGCCTCCTGGTCCAGCGCGGCCAGGCCCAGGACGGTCGTGCCCTGTTCGGCCAGCTCGCGCACCCCGCGCACCAGCCGGTACGGGTCGCCGCCCTCGTAGAAGTCGGTGATCAGCGCGACGATGGCGCGCCGCGGGTTGTCGATCAGCCGGGTGCCGTAGTCGACCGCCTTCGCGATGTCGGTGCCGCCGCCGAGCTGGACGCGCATGAGCAGCTCGACCGGGTCGGTGACATCGCTCGTCAGGTCCACCACGCTGGTGTCGAAGGCGACCAGATGGGTCTTCAGGCCCGGCAGCCCCCACAGGCTGGCGGCGGTGACGGCGGAGTGGATGACCGAGTCGACCATGGAACCGGACTGGTCCACCAGCAGGATCAGCTGCCACTGCTCCAGATGGGGCCGGGTGCGCGAGTGGAAACGCGGCCGCTCGATCAGGATGCGCCGCTCGGCGGGCTGGTAGTGGGCCAGGTTGGCGCGGAGAGTGCCGCGGAAGTCGAAGTCGCGGGCCGAGGGCAGCAGACTGGGGCGGCGCGAGCGCGTACCGGTGAACGAGCGCCGGATCTCGGGCTCCAGCCGGTCCAGCAGGCGGCGCACCACCGTCTCCACGATCCGCCGGGCCAGCCGCAGCACCTCGGGGTTCATCAGGTGCTTGGTGCGCAGGACCGCGCGCAGCAGCGTCGGGTTGGGCTCCACGCGCTCCAGTACGGCCGGGTCGGTGACGATCTCGTGGATCTCGTAGAGCTCGACGGCGTCCCGCTCCAGCCGCTCGATCGTCTCCTTGGGGAAGAGCCGGTGGATGGCGTCGAGCCAGTCGACCGCGGTGACCGCCGAAGGCCCGTCGCCGCCCTCCCGGCTCTCCCGCGCGTTCACGCCGGGACGGACGCCGCGCCGGGCCTGCTCCGGGTCGCGGCCGTAGAGCCAGTCCAGCGCGGCGTCGCGGGCGGCGGCCTCGGCGCCGAGCGGGCCCGTGCACCGTTCGGCGGGGGCGCCCAGGACGAGCCGCCAGCGCTCCAGGCCGGGATCGGGGGCGCCGGCGGGGATGCGGGGGCCGGGGGTGCTCGCGCGGTGGGGCTCGGCGGCGCCTGCGGGACGAGGGCCCGGGGCGGTCACGGGGCGGCCCGCAGGCCGTAGCGGTCAAGGGTGCGTTCCACGTGGTCCTCCAGGTTCCGGGCCCGCGCGATCAGCAGCGGGTCGGCGGTGACGCGCAGCAGCGACCGTGCCGAGCCGCGCAGACCACGCCGTTCGATCAGTTGCGCGGCGATCCGCTCGCGCTCGCGGGGCGGGAAGTAGGCGAACGCCTGCCGCAGAGCGGGCAGACCGGCCAGGAAGTCCTCCTCGGACATGGCGCGGACCAGTTCGTCGAGCACGCCGATCAGCGGTTCCGGGCCGCCGCCCGAGGTCAGTTCCGTACGGGCGAGGGCGAACAGGCCGGCCAGCCAGTCGCCGAGCGTCCCGGGACCGGCCGCCGCGCGGACCGCGGCGGCCGCGTCGAGACCGCCGGTGTCCCCCAGCACGCGGCGCAGCCCGAACGCCGCGCCGCGCAGGTCGGCCGGGGCGGCGGCGTCCGCGCTGATCCGGTGGCACACGCCGGTCACCGTCTCCCGCGGCACCGACAGCAGCTCCTCGGCGTGCAGCACCGCATCCCGTACGGCGGAGAGCGCGCGCAGCCGGCCGTGATCGGGAGCTGCGCCCGTCCCCTGGACCCCCTCCGCCAGCCACAGGACGCGGCCGACCGCGGTGTCGACGGCGGCGCCGAGCAACGGGTCGCGGGCCACGCCGTACACCCGGTCGTGCCGCCACAGCCCGAGGGCCGTGCGCAGCGCCCCGCCCAGCGGTCCGAGCGCGGTCGCCCGCCCGAGACCGGCGCCGAGCTCCGCGACCAGGCGGGCGGACAGTCGCGTGGCACCGCACACCACGGCGTCGAAGAGGACACCGGCCAGTGCGTCGGGCTCGGCGCCCGCGGCGTGCATCCGGTCGTCGAGGACGGCGGCCGCGGCCTCGTCCAGGGTCGCGCCGAAAGCGCCCGCCTCGATCAGCGCGGCCTCACGGCCCGCCGCCGTCCGGGGCTCCCAGGTCTCGGTGAAGACCGGGTCGGTGCCGTGGGCGGGGCCGCTCACCCGGGTGAAGCCCGGTACGTCCAGCACCCGCAGCCGGTGCAGCGCCTGGCTGCGGTTCAGGTCCGCCGGGTCGGTCAGCCGCAGCGTAACCGGCCGGCCGTGGTGCGGGCCCAGGCCCAGCGCCGCCAGCCGGGCTTCGACGTCGTGCACGAGCGGAGGCGCAGGCGTGCCCGGATGCAGCCGCCCCACGCGGTCGCCGCTGCAGGCGGCGACCATCTCCACGACGACGGGGTGGGCCCCGGGGCGCAGCGGGCCGCGTCGGGTCCAGGGCAGGGGCTCGTCGAGCGCCTCGGTGATCAGCGCCCCGGCCAGTCCGTCGAGCAGGTCGAGGCGGGTGGGCGCCCGGTGCCCGCGCAGCGCGGCCAGGCCCAGGGCGGTGCTGTGCGCGGCGACCAGCCCGGCCGTCGAGACCGGATGGCCGCGCTCGCGCAACCGCCCGGCGACCGCCCGCACCAGGGATTCGCCCGCGGCGTCGGGGCCCGCTTCCCACAGGCGCTGGTAGTACGCCGGTGAGGGCATCCCCGACTGGTACCCGGCGAAGGCGTCGAGCTGCCGGAAGGAGTACGGCACCAGGAAGCTCCCGCCCACGGCTCCCTCGGGCGGCTCGGGCACCTCCGGCCAGACTCCGGGCAGGCCGTCTCCGGGACCGCCCTCGGTGCCGTCCCCGTTGTTGCCGTCCCCGCCGTTGCCGTCCCCGTTGCCGTCCCCGGTCAGGGCGACCAGCGCGGGCCGGTGGAACCCGCCCGTGACCACGAGGACCGGGCGCTCCCCGGCGGCGGCCACTGCGGCCCGCACCCAGGAGGCCATGTACTGCTCCCGCGCCCGGTCGCCCTCGTCCGCGACCGCGTCGCCGCGCACGACGTCGAAGTACGCCTCCAGCCGGGCGGCGAGCCCGTCGTCCCCCGGGTCGGCGCCGGACTCGAACATCCGGTCCCACAGGGCGTCGACGGAGTCGACGTGGAAGCGCCGGCACAGCCGTTCGGTCGCCTCGGCGTAGCGGGCCTCGGCGTCCGCGTACCGGTTGGTGCGCCCGGCGAACGCCGGGTGCCAGGCGGGCAGGTCGATGAAGCGCACCTCCGCCCCCGCGGCCCGGCCCGCCGTCAGCGCCACCCACTCCGGCGAGTAGTCGCACAGCGGCGTCCAGGACGTGGCACTGCGCTGCGCGTCCCGGTAGTGGCTGAACACGGCGACCGGCAGCTCGTGCCCGAGCAGCAGCTCGTCGAGGCGGCCGGCCAGGTCGGCCGGGCCCTCGATCAGGACGTGGGCGGGGCGCAACTCCTCGATGGTGCGGGCGACGAGGCGGGCACAGGCGGGGGAGTGGTGGCGCACTCCCAGGAAGGTCGCGGTCATCGGGTCACCGGCTCATCGGCCCGCGAGCAGGTGGCGGGACGCGTGCAGCGCCTTCCACTGCGCCCCGCCGCGCTTGGCCGCCCGCTGTTCGAGGTAGCGCCGCAGCCGGGCCAGGTCCTCCGGGCTGTCCTTGGCCGCCGTACCCGCCAGGCAGGTGACCAGGTCCGCCGCGTTGCCCGGCTCGCCGCGCAGGAACCAGCCCCGTACGCCCACCGCGTGGGCGACCGACACGGCCTCGGCGGTGCTCATGACCGAGGAGAGCCGGTCCCGGCCCGCGCCCTCGCCGCCGACTCCCGAGCGCAGCTCCCGGAAGGTGGTGACGAGCACTTCCATGACGTCCGGGTCGGGCGCCGCGCTCACCCCCGAGCGCTGGAGCAGGGCCTTCGCCTCGGCCTCGACCAGGGCGAGCTCGGTGTCCAGGTCGCAGATCGGGAAGACGGTCTCGTAGTTGAACCGCCGCTTGAGCGCGGCACTCATCTCGTTGACCCCGCGGTCGCGGGTGTTCGCCGTCGCGATCACGTTGAAGCCCTGGCGGGCGAACACCATCCCGTCCGGCCCCTCCAGCTCCGGTACGGCCACCACCCGTTCGGACAGCAGCGACAGCAGGGAGTCCTGCACCTCCAGCGGGCAGCGGGTGATCTCCTCGAAGCGCACGAGCCGCCCCTCGCGCATCCCGGTCAGCATGGGAGCCGGTACCAGCGAGCGCTGGGACGGGCCCTCGGAGACGAGCAGGGCGTAGTTCCAGGAGTACTTGATCTGGTCCTCGGTGGTCGCCGCGCCGCCCTGGACGATCAGCGTGGAGTCGCCGCTGACGGCCGCCGCGATCAGCTCCGACAGCAGCGACTTGGCGGTACCCGGTTCGCCCACCAGCATCAGGCCCCGGTTGGTTGCCAGCGCCACCAGGGCCCGCTCGACGAGGGCCGCGTCCCCGACGAACTTGCGGCCGATGCCCGCCTCCTCGTCCCCGACGATGAAGCGGCGGGCGGCCCGCAGGCTCAACTGCCAGCCCGGCGGGCGGTGGTCGGTGTCGCGGGCGCGCAGGGCCGCGAGTTCCGCGGCGTGGCGGACCTCGGCGGGCGGCCGCTGCAGCTGCTCCGCGGCCGGGGGTGTGGTGGCGGTCGTCATGACGTCAGCTCCGTCAGGTCGGCCAGCACCTCGGAGACGATGACCGGGGACAGGTCGCCGAACTTCAGCGGATAGGTGCGGGAGCTCCAGTAGTCACAGGGCCGGGTGTCGAGCCAGACGGTCTCCAGCTTCTGGTCCGGGAACTCCCCGATCATCCCGACCGCGATGCCCTCGTCGAGCCCGATCACCAGATAGCGCTCGGGGCCCAGCCGGCGGGAGAACCACCGCTCCACCCCGGCGTCCTGCGGCTCGCCGCGCTCCCAGCCGCGCTTCTGCAGCGCGAGCAGCTTGCCGACGGGCACGGTGAAGCCCTCGAAGCGGGTCAGGCGCGCGTCGGCGGCCTCCTCCTCGGTCACCGCCAGGACCGGCCGGCCCAGCTGCGGGAACGGCTGCACGATCTCGTAGTCCGCGAACAGCTCGGACCAGGCCTCCAGAGCGCCGTCCAGGTGCAGCGGGTGCGCCAGTGTGATGCTCGCGTCGTCCGCGAACACCACCGTCTCGTCCTCGGCATCGGCGTACGTACGGTCCTCGGCCACTCGGAACGCGGTCACCTCGCCCCCCGCCTCGGCCCGCCAGACCAGCCGCCGCACCAGGTGCCACACCAGCGGGTGCTCGACGAACAGCTGACGGAACTCGGCGGCCGTCCACGCGCGTCCGTCCACCATCGCGGCCTCCAGGCGCCGCACCTGGTCCGAGGCGATCGTGCGGACGTCCTTCTTCAGGGCCGTGAACCGCTTGCGCTCGGCCGTGGCGAGCTCCGCGTCGTCCCGGGCTCCCGGCTTCGGCAGGTCCTTCAGGCGCCGGCCGTCCCCGTCCCGTACGTACGGCTTGAGCTGCTCGTCGAAGCCGACCGTGAAGCGGCGCGTGCCGTAGTCGATGACGGTGCTGCCGTCCGCGTCCAGACCGAGGTCCGGCACCAGCCGGTCCGACAACTGCTCGCCGGTGAGCCCCAGCTCGGCCGCGACCTCGGAGATCTTCTCCTGGGCGCGGAGCTTCAGCGCCTTGAACTTCACGCGCTGCGCGATCCCGTGCAGGTGCAGCAGGGCGACATCGGTGCCGATCGACGCCAGGACGTCGAGACCGTCGACCGCCCGGTGGTGCGCGCCCTCGCCCGGCCACGCCCGGATCACCGGAGTCAGTGCGCGTACCGTCCCGTCGTCGCCGAACCAGCCGAGCGCGTGCAGCGCCCACGCCTCCTTGGGCGGCATCCCGGCGAGTTGCCATTGGGTGAACAGCGCCCACACGAAGGCGGTCAGCGACTCCCGGGTGCACAGCTCGCGCAGCTGGTGCAGTCCGGGGAACTCCGCCCGGGGCGTGGACACCGCCAGCATGGTCAGCACGTGTGCGACGGCCGGGGCGGGCAGGGCCCCACCGGACTTCAGCAGGATCTGCGGCAGTGCGTGTGCGTCGGCCCAGCCGGGCACCTTGGGCATGCGGGCGGGCAGCGCGGACGCCAGCGGATCGGCCACCAGCAGCGGCTCCAGGGCCTCGGCGGCCTCCGGGCCGTACTCGGCGACCACCCGGCGCACCGTGTCGGCGCCGTGCGCCGCCACGATCACCGACAGGGCCCGCTCGGCGGCGGTCCGCTCCGCGCCGGGCGTGCCCAGCGCGTCGGGGACGAGCAGCCGTGCCGCACCGGCGCCGTGCCGGACGCACCAGGAACGCGCCGTCTCACCCGCCACCTTGAGCCGTACCAGCCACTCGGCCATCAGCCGCGCCACGCCCGCATCGAGGAACGGAAGGAGCAGGGGCGCCATGACCGTCGGGTTGCGCGTCGCCATGCTCACGGCCACGGGCAGCGCGGCCAGTTCGTGCCGGGCGACGAGCGGCTTGAAGGAGCCGAGCCCCTCGTAGGTGTACTCGGTCCCCGGCCAGTCGGCGAGCAGCGGGCGCACCAGCTCCACGGGGCCCTTGACGAACACCGCCAGCGCGTCCCACTGCCGGCGCCGCACGCCCTTGCGCAGGTTCTCGACGTAGGTCTCCATCGGGTGGTACGGCTCCCAGCTGGTGACCCAGGACTCGGTGGCGGCCCATGCCTCCCGCTCACCGGTCCGCCACCGGATCGCGGCTTCGTCCGGCGCGAGCAGCCCGGCGACCGTCCGCGGCTTGGCCACCGTCCGCTTGCGGGTCCACGGCGGGTTGGTCAGCAGCGGCGGCAGCGCGTCCCACGCCGCCTCCTCCACCCGCCCCGCCCGGTGCACGAGGGGGTCGATGGCCGCGGCGATCTCCTCCGGGAGGGTCGCCAGCAGGCCGAACGCGAGGTCGCGGTGGGCGGCCACGTGCCCGACCAGCAGCTGACCGGCCATCGATGCCGCGGCGCCCGAGCCGAGCGAGGCCTGCGCCAGCATCCGCAGGGCCCGCGCCGGGTACCGGCGCGCCGCGGCGCTCACGGAGGCCCGTACGTGCTTGTTGTCGAGGCGGTCGACCAGGAAGCCGAAGGCCGCGTCGGAGGGCAGCTCGGCCAGGGCGGCCGCGGTCGCCTTGGTTTCGTCCGTGTCGATGTACTGCCGGGCCAGCTCGCCGGCCAGCAGCGGAGCCATCGCCGCGCCCACGCCCTCCCCGAGCGTCGCGATGAGGTCCGCGCTCCAGCCCCGCCACCCGAGGTCCACCCGATCGCCGAACAGGGCGGCCTGCTCGGGCGACCCGAGGGAGCACAGCAGCATCTCGCGCACCTCGCGCTCGGGGTGCGTGCGCGTCGCCGGGTCGGCGCAGCACGCGTCCACCCACTCCTGCTCCGAGGGGGCGAGGAAGCACGCCGACACGTGCTGGCGGCCGGTCCGCCGGGCGCCCGCCAGGCCGGCGACCGCGGCCCGGTACGTTTCCTCGTCCGCCACGGCCAGCAGGGCCCGGACGCGCTCCAGGGCCGGCCGGGAGGCCGATCTGCCCCAGCCGCCGTGGGCGCCGTCGTTGTCCGGGCGCAGGGTGACCCCGTCGATGAAGTTCTTGTTCTTCCGCGTCACCCACTCGAGCCGGACCTCCGGCAGTTCGGCTGCCGCGCGGGCGGCGAACGGCAGCCCGAAGTCGGCCACCCAGGCGTCCGCGAGGACGGTGAAGGACCGGGAGTGCTGGGTCACGAGCCTCGCGAGGACCGCGGCGCCCAGCGGGCTCGGAGTGCCGCCCTGGTGGGCCCGGGCGGCCTCGACGAGTTCGGGGTCGCTCTGCGCGCAGGAGAGCGCCCGCTCGATCGTCGGGGCGTCGCGCTCGAGCCACTCGCGCACCGTCTGCGGCGCACTCTCGTCGACGGCGGGCACGGTCCGGGCCGTCCCGCCGCGCCGCGGATGCAGATTCCGCTTCCATGCCTGAGGCAGCGTGAAGGCGTTTTCGTCCGCGGGTACGGCCGGGGCGGCCGAGGCGCCGGCGGCGCCCGGCTCCACGGCGGGGGGCGCGGCTGCGGCGGCCGCTCCGGCAACCGCTGCGGTCTGCGCATAGCCCTTGCGCTCCTTCTCGGCTATGGCCTTGACCAGGTGTGATTGCGCGTCAGCGGCGGAGTCGAACTCCTTGACCCGTGTCTGGCCGGCGGTCCCCGTGCGACCGAAGCGGACGGTCACACAGGTGCCCTCCGCCGCCGCCTCCCAGAACTTGGCCGAACCGCCGTCGACGTACTCCCAGCGCCGCACGCTGCCTCCCCTTTTCGTACGTGATCAGTTGACCGAACAGTAAACGGCCCCTCTGACAACGCGGCCGGAGGGCGGCGCCCTGGTGTGAGGGGTGCTCGCCGACACCCCCCCGCGGGACCCGCTACCGGGTGGTCGTCGCCCGCCGGTAGCTGCTGCCGTCGCGGGTCCGGGTGAGGTGGCCCGAGGTGATCAGGTACCGCCGCAGCGCCGAGCAGTCCTCGTGCACCGTGCGCAGCGCTTCGTTCACCTCGGGCTCGGTGTACTCGCGGTCCGCCGCGAAGAGGGTCTGCGCGAGGTGGACGAGCAATTGCTCCCGCCGGGCCGCCTTGCGCGGGATCGAGGTGAGGCGGCCGCCCGAGAAGAGGTCCGAGACGTTCCGGCGGGCTTCGGCCGAGGGTGTTTGATCTTCGGTGCTCTGTGACATGGCAGGGAGCCTCTCCCGGCACCCGCCGCCCGGGCAACGCAATTTCCGGCTCCCGCGCCCGGCGGTGCACGCCTCGAAAAAAAGTGACGGTCGTTCATCTTACCGATTGGTAGTTCCGTCAGTACCCTCCCCGTGACCGGTTCCTGCCCCCCACGGAGGAGCACGCATGCGACGACCCACCGCTCGCCTGAGAACTGCCGTCGCCACCGCTCTGATCACCCTCGGCGCGACCCTGCTGACACCGGCCGCCCCGGCCGGCGCCGCTGCCGACCCGGTGCCGCTCCCGATCGCCGACTACTGCGCCGGCCAGTGCTCGGACATCCTGCCGCCCGGCCAGAACGGCAACGCCACGCTCGCCCAGATCCTCCTGCACAAGGCGTTCGGCACGCTGCCGGCCCACACCTCCGACCAACTGGCCCGCTACGATTCCCTGGTGGCCGGCTACCCGGGCCTGACCGACGCCAAGGTCAACGACTTCTTCAACACCGCCGCCTTCGGCGTGCCCGCCGACCAGGTCGAGTCCACCACCAGCCCGCGCCCCGACGTCACCATTACCCGGGACAAGAAGACCGGCGTCCCCCACATCAAGGGCACCACCCGCTACGGCACTTCCTTCGGCGCGGGCTACGCCGCCGCCCAGGACCGCCTCTGGCAGATGGACCTCTTCCGGCACGTGGGGCGCGGCGACCTGACCCCCTTCGCGGGCGGCGCCCTCGCCAACCAGGGGCTGGAGCAGCAGTTCTGGCCGCAGGCCCCGTACACCGAGGCCGACCTGCAGGCCCAGGTGGACCGGATCCGCACCACGGAGGGCGAGCGCGGGCGGCTCGCGATGGAGGACGCACAGGCCTACGTCGACGGCATCAACCTCTACCGCACCCAGTCCAAGAACGGCCGCTACTTCCCCGGCGAGTACGTCCTCACGGGCCACATCGACTCCCTCACCAACGCCGGCGAGATACAGCCCTTCAAGATCACCGACCTGATCGCGCTCGCCTCCGTCGTCGGCGGCCTGTTCGGCGGCGGCGGGGGCGGCGAGGTACAGGCCGCGCTGTCCCTGCTGTCCGCGCAGCAGAAGTACGGCGTGGAGGAGGGGACCAGGGTCTGGGAATCCTTCCGCCAGCGCAACGACGCCGAGGCCGTGCTCACCGTCCACGACGGCACGAGCTTCCCGTACGCGCAGAAACCCGCGGACCCGCAGGGCGTCGCCCTCCCGGACGCCGGGTCCGTCGCCGCCGAACCGCTCGTGTACGACCGTACGGGCGCGGCCACCGCCAAGGAGGCCGCGAACCCGCCGAGGCCCCTCAGGCAGAGCATGTCCAACGCCCTGCTCGTCTCCGGCGCCCACACCGCAGGCGGACACCCCATCGCCGTCTTCGGGCCGCAGACCGGCTACCTCGCCCCCCAGCTCCTCATGCTCCAGGAGCTCCAGGGCCCCGGCATCAGTGCCCGCGGCGCCTCCTTCGCCGGCGTCAGCATGTACGTACAGCTGGGCCGCGGCCAGGACTACGCCTGGAGCGCCACCTCCGCCGGCCAGGACATCACCGACACCTTCGCCGTCGAGCTGTGCGAGCCCGGCGGCGCGGCACCGACGAAGGCGAGCACCTCGTACCTCTACCGGGGCACCTGCACCCCGATGGAGAAGCTCGAACACACCAACACCTGGAAGAAGTCGGTCGCCGACCCGACCCCCGACGGCTCCTACCGGATGCAGGTCTGGCGCACGCACTACGGCATCGTCACCCACCGCGCCACCGTGGCCGCGAAGCCCGTCGCCTACACCGCGCTGCGCTCCACCTACCGGCACGAGGCCGACTCGATCATCGGCTTCCAGATGCTGAACGACCCCTCGTACGTCAAGGACGCCCGGACCTTCCAGCAGGCGGCCCAGCACATCGGCTACGCCTTCAACTGGTTCTACGCCGACTCGCGCGAGGCCGCCTACTACAACAGCGGGTTGAACCCGGTGCGCGCGGCGGGCGTGGACGCGGCCCTGCCCGTGCACGCCCGGCAGCAGTACGAATGGCAGGGCTTCGACCCGGCCGCGAACACCGCCGCCTACACCCCGCCCGCCGAGCACCCGCAGTCCGTCGGCCAGGACTACTACATCAGTTGGAACAACAAGCAGGCGAAGGACTACAGCGCGGCCGGCTTCGGCATGGGCGCCGTCCACCGCGGCGACCTGCTCGACCGCCGGGTCAAGCAGCTCGTCACGGCCGGCGGGGTCACCCGCGCCACCCTCACCCGGGCGATGGCCGAGGCCGCGGTCACCGACCTGCGCGCCGAGAACCTGCTGCCCGAACTCCTCGCCGTGCTGCGCAGCGGGGCCATCACCGACCCGGCCCTCGCCGCGGCCGTCGACAAGCTGGCCGCCTGGCAGGCGAGCGGCAGCAAGCGCAAGGAGACCGCCCAGGGTTCGCGGACGTACGCGCACGCGGACGCGATCCGGATCATGGACGCCTGGTGGCCGCTGCTGATCGAGGCCGAGTTCAAACCGAGCCTCGGGGCCCCGCTGTACGACGCCCTGCGCGCCTCGCTGACCGTCGACGAGGCACCCAACGCGGGGCACGGGCCCACCGGTTCCCATGCCGGATCGGCCTTCCAGTACGGCTGGTGGAGCTACGCGGACGAGGACCTGCGGATGGTCCTCGGGCGGCCGGTGGCCGATCCGCCCTCCCGGGTCCACTGCGGCGGCGGCTCCCTCGCCGCGTGCCGCGAGGCCGTGGCCGCCACCCTCACGCAGGCGGCCGCGGCCGCCCCGGCGGCGGTGTACCCGGCCGACGGGACCTGCGCGGCGGGCAACCAGTGGTGTGCGGACTCGATCGTCCAGCGCCCGGTCGGCGGGCTGGCCCACCCGCAGGTCAACTGGCAGAACCGGCCCACCTACCAGCAGGTGGTGCAGTTCCCGGCGCACCGCTGAGTCGTCCGCGTGCCCGCGTGCCCTCGTGCCCGCGTGCCGACGTTCCGACGTGTCCACGTGCCGGCGTGCCCGCCTTCCCGTCGGCTACGAAGCGGGCGGGCACGACGGAGGCCCGCCGTTCCGGACGGTTTCCGGGGCGGCGGGCCTCGTGGCGGCGGGTCAGGGGCCGACGGTGATCTGCTGCGCCGGGTCGGTCGTGTCGGTGACGAGGTAGACCGCGTTGAAGGTGGACGCGGTCGCGCTCGTCGGGCAGCCGAACCCGCCGGTCACCTTGACCGGGACGGACGCGTTGGTGAAGGTCAGGCTCGGCGGGGCGCCGTTGGCCCAGGTGCCGCCGACGTTGGCCGCGGCCGTGGGCGCCGCGGTGACGGTGCAGGAGGCGAGCCCGGTCGTCTTGACGACGAGGCCGCCGGCGGGCACGGTCATGGTCGCGGTGATCGGGGCGCCGTCCTGCATCGACACCGTCCAGGCACCGCTGGTGGTGACCGTCGGGGTCACCCCCGGCATGCTGGAGGTGCAGGAGCTGTACGTCGGCGGTGAGATCGGGGACGAGACGGGCCCGGCGGCGTTCTGGTTGCCGGGGGCGGCCGGGACCGCCCCGGTGGCCACGGAGACCGTGCAGGTCACCGTCACCGAACCGGCCTTGAGGGTGGCCTTGCCGCTGAGGGTGGCCTTGAAGGCGTGCCCGGCCGGGGTGACGGTGGTCGACCCGGCCACGGGTAACGGCGCGGCGGAAGCGGTGACCGAGGCCAGCGAAAGGGCTCCGGCGGCGGCCATCCCGAGGGCGAGCGCGGTACGGGTACGGCTCATGGCTGTGCTCCTTGGGGATCGTGGTGCACGGGTGACGTGGGGGACGCGGTGGAGGATGCGGAGGGCGAGGGCTCGGGCTGGGGCGAGGGCTCGGGGGACGGAGCGGTGGAACGAGGGGCGGCGTACGGCTGCCAGGCGAACATCAGGCCGCCGCCCAGGATGCCGAGCAAGGTGCCGATCAAGAATCCGCCGAGGTTCGACAGGACCAGGGCCGCGGTCGCGATCAGCGTGGTCAGGACGCCCGCGAGGACGCGCTGGGCGGGGGAGAACCAGGCGGTGAGGCCGAGCACGATCATCACGGCACCCATCAGGACGGACGGGATCCCCGCCACTCCCTGCTGGAGCATGATCTTCAGTGGTGCCAAGGGCAGGACGCAGATCCACGCCCCCGCCAAGGCGGTGAACAGTCCGCCCCAGAACGGTCTGCCGCGCCGCCACCGCCGCCACCGCCGACGGCTCAGAAGCATTCCTTCTTGCCCTTGTTGATGTCCATCTTCAGGCCGGAGAGCTTGAAGGTGCCGGCGTTGGTCGCCCACGCCGTCTGCTGCAGATCGGTGATGCTGACCGTGTCGGCCTGCTGGGCGAACAGGTCCTGCATCCCCTGGGCGTCGGCCGGTCCCTTGTCCAGGGTGGAGGCGTCGCGCCCGATCTCGATGTTGCTGAAGACCGCGTCACCCGAGAGCTGCGTCGCGTCCACGAACAGGTTGCTGGCCTCGACGGGCTTCTTCTGGCCGGCGGTCAGGTTGAGCGAGATGTCGCCGATCACCGGGAGCGTGGTGACCACCGACTGGCACAGGCTGTTGAGCTTCGCCTCCCGGATGGCGGTGACCGCCACCGGGATGAGCTCTTCGCGGGCGTTGACGTCGACGCTGCCGTACTGGACGAAGCCCTCGCCCTCCAGGCTTTTCGCCGACACCTTGAACTGCTGCCCCGACACCGCGAAGGAGGCGGCGAGCGCGCCCTGCGCGAGGGCGATGCCGAGGCCGGCGGTCACGGCCACGGCGGGTACGGTCAGGACGGCGAACCGCCGCCACCGGACACGGCCGGAGCCGCTGTCTTCGTCGGGTAAGTGGGGGGATTCCGTCATGAGATCGTCCCTTGTGATCGGCTGTGCACCGTTGTTACCGACGAGTTGAATGTAAGAGTGCCAATGGGGGTTGGCAAGGTTGTGCGAGCGCACCCTTTCGGCCGACTCCTACTGCTCCGTACGCAGCAGCTCGGCGACCTCCGTGTCCACCCGGCGCGCCATCGCCCGCGCGAACTCCGTGGCCACCACCTCTCCGGCCACCGGCCTCAGGGCCGTCACCGCCTCGGTGATGTGCTGGAGTTGAGTGGCCGAAAGCCGCTCCAGCCCCTCCGCGCCGATCACATGCCGCCGGAACAGTCCGACGAACCGGTCCGCGAGGGCGGCCGCCTGCGCCTGTACGAACTCCCCGGCGTCCAGGATCTCCGCGAGCGGCACGCCCTGGCGCACCAGCGCGAGCGTCGCGTCCAGCAGGCGGGGGCTCGGGTGGGTGACCAGGTCCCCGTCGACCGTGACGTACCCCAGCTCGGCGGCCCGCCGGGTGTCCTCGGCGGTCGCCGTGGGCCCGAACAGCTTGCGCAGCTCGGCCCGGGTCATCGTGACCGGCTCCTCGCGCACCCAGTCCCGGGTCATCTCCCGCTCCAGGCCCAGCAGTCCGGACAGGCCGCCGCCGCCCTCCCACGCCTGCAGGAGTTCGGCGATGCCGTTGACCGTGTACCCCCGGCCCAGCAGGTCGCTGATCAGCCGCAGCCGCGTCAGGTGCTCCTCGGAGTACCAGGCGATCCGGCCCTCGCGGCGCGGCGGCGGCAGCAGCCCGCGCTCCTGGTAGTAGCGCAGGTTGCGCACCTTGACACCGGCCGCGCGGGCCACGTCCTCCCGGCGGTAGCGCCCGCCGCCCGTCCCGTCCTCCACCTGGCTGCTCACGCGGCAGAGTGTAGGACGTACCGGCAGGTCACATAGGGCGCGGCCGGTCTTCCTTGACCGCCCGCAGAATCACGAACTTCGGTTCGCTCGCAACGACTTCGCTGTTGCCGAAGAGCCGCCGCAGGTGGGTGTGGTAGCCCATGTGCCGGTTGGCGACGATCCACAGCTCGCCGCGGGGCCGCAGCACCTTGCGCGACTGCGCGAACATCCGCAGCGCCGTCGCGTCCGTGGTGGCCTGGTGGGAGTGGAACGGCGGATTGCTCAGCACCAGGTCCACGGAAGCGGGGGCCAGCATCGCGACCCCGTCGCCGACGTGGAACTCGGCCGTCCGCCGGCCCTCGCGGATGTTCGCCCGGTACGTGGCCCGCGCCGAGGCGACCGCCTGGTAGGACTCGTCCGTGAAGACGACCTCGGCGTCCGGGTCGTGCACCTGCACGGCCGTGCCGACGATGCCGTTGCCGCAGCCCAGGTCCACGACCCGGGCCCCGTCGGTGTTGGTCGGCAGGTTCTGCAGGAAGAAGCGGGTGCCGACGTCGAGCCGGTCGGCGCAGAAGATCCCGGCGTGGTTGACGACGGTCAGCCCGGAAGCGGACCCGGCGTCCTCGTCCGCCGTGTACGTCACCGGCCAGGGACCGGCCGTCGCGGGCCGTGTGGCCCCCGGGGTGCCGGGCGTGCAGAAGATCAGCCGCGCCTTCTTCTCGGCGAGAGAGGTCTTGGTCGGGCCCAGGATCCGCTCGAAGAGCCGCAGCGTGGAGGTGTGGATCTCCTTCACCATGCCGGTGCCGACGACCACGGTGCCCGCGTGCACGTGCGGCGCCAGCCGGTGCAGCTGGTCCTCCAGCAGCGCCAGGCTCTTGGGCACGCGCACCAGCAGGACGTCGATCTTCTCGGGCGGCGGGTCCTGCGTGGTCAGCAGCGTGACCGTCGCCTTGGAGGTCCCGATCCCGTTGCGGTCCAGGTTCGCCGCGGTGGCGGAGCGGGTGAGGGAGGAGTCGGTGATCTGCGTCGGGCGGTACGCGGCGAGCGCCGTGGTCAGCGCCCCCCAGCGGTCCCCGAGGACGGTGATCTGCCCGGCGCCGGCCAGGTCCACCGGCCCGCGCTCGCCGGTACCGGCGTCGAGGTGGCGCAGCAGGTACTCGTCGGCGGCGTCCCAGGCGCGGAGCCGGTCGCGCGGGTCCTCGGGGAAGCGGGTGAGCTCGTAGGAGCCGAAGGGCGTGGTCAGGCGGTTCATATGGGACCCAGGCTAACCGAGTCCGGCCGCGGGCCCCGCACGCGCCGGGCCGGGGAGCCCCTACTGCGGGAACTCGCCCGCCATCGCGGCGGCCATCCGCAGGTAGGGACGGGCCTCGGCGGCCCGGCCACTGCGCTCCAGTGTGCGACCGAGCATCAGCTGTGCGTAGTCCTCCACGGGCCACCGCTCCAGGATCGCGCGGAGCTCGCGCTCGGCCCGGGAGAGCTGGGCGGAGTGGTAGTAGGCGCGGGCCAGCAGCAGTCGGGGCGCCAGCTGCTCCGGGGCCTCGGCCGCCAGCGGGTCCAGGATGCGCGCGGCCGTCGCGTACTCCTTCGCGTCGAAGAAGAGCCGTGCCCGCTCCCAGCGCTCGGCCGCGGTCCCGTGCTCGAAGTACGAGGTGTCCATCGCGCTCATCGCGTCCCTTCCGCCCTTCCGCTTCCCTGTTCGTGTCCATGGCCGGTGTCCGGTGTCCCGTGTCCGGTGCCTCCAACACGCAGGACCGGTGGAACATTCCACTGACCAGCTCGCCTGTGCGCCGTTAGGTTGTCCGTATGAGCAATCTCGATCGCCAGCCCGCCCTCTCCGTCTGCGGCGGCCGCGGCTTCGTCGTGGCCGAACCGGTACGCGAGCTCCTCAGCCCGCGCACGGTCAGGCTCGGGGAGTCCACCGAGGTCCGACGGCTCCTGCCGAACCTGGGCCGCCGCATGGTCGGCGCCTGGTGCTTCGTGGACCACTACGGCCCGGACGACATCGCCGACGAGCCCGGCATGCAGGTCGCGCCGCACCCGCACGCCGGCCTCCAGACGGTGAGCTGGCTGCACGAGGGCGAGGTGCTGCACCGCGACAGCGTGGGCAGCCTGGCGACCGTGCGCCCCCGGGAGCTCGGCCTGATGACCTCCGGCCGGGGCATCAGCCACTCGGAGGAGAGCCCGCGCCCGCACGCCCGCTTCCTGCACGGCGCCCAGCTGTGGGTGGCCCTGCCGGACGCCCACCGCGATGTGGAACCGCACTTCCAGCACCACGCGGAGCTCCCGCAGGTCACCGCCCCGGGTCTGACGGCGACGGTCATCCTGGGCAGCCTGGACACCGCGACCTCGCCGGGCACGGCCTACAGCCCGATCGTCGGCGCGGACCTGGCCCTCGCCGCGGGCACCGAGACCCGGCTCCCGCTCGACCCGGACTTCGAGTACGCGGTCCTGTCGATGTCGGGCAAGGCCCACGTCGACGACGTCCCGGTCCTCCCGGGCTCGATGCTCTACCTCGGCTGCGGCCGCACCGAGCTCCCCCTGCGGGCGGACTCGGACGCGGGCCTGATGCTCCTGGGCGGCGAGCCGTTCGAGGAGGAGATCGTCATGTTCTGGAACTGGATCGGCCGCTCCCACGAGGACATCGCACAGGCCCGCGAGGACTGGATGAACGGGACCCGCTTCGGCGAGGTGAAGGGCTACGACGGCCCTCCGATTCCGGCCCCGGAGCTGCCTCCCACCCACCTGAAGCCCCGGGGAAGGGTGCGCTGACCTGCTGGTTTGTGAGCGTGAGGGCTGGGTGTCGTCCGAGAGCCCGGCCCTCCGATTCTGGTTTCGCAGGGGCGGGCGTCAGACGCGCGGGCCGGCGGGCGGGGCCCGGCCGCAGGCCGTCGAGCCTGCGGCCGGGCCCGAGCGCAGGGGTCAGGTCGGGTCTCTCTTTGCGTACTTCTGTGATTGGGGCGGGTCAGCGCTGCAGGGTGAGGAGACCCGGCCGGTACGCCAGCCGGTCGTAGGGGCCGCCTGCTGTGGGCGCCTTGCCCTGGTACAGGAACCGCAGGTTGCAGGGGTTGATGGTCATGGTCTGGTCGGGGTTGTCGCGGACCAGGTCACCGTGGCTGATGTCGTTGGTCCAGGTTGCACCGCTGTTCGCCTTGCCGGCGAAGGGGTTGTTCTCGGCGGCGGCCTGGGGGGTCCAGGGACCGTTCAGGCTGGAGGCCGTGAACGAACGGAAGTAGCGGGCCTCGTTCGCGCCCCTCGCCTCGACGATCATGAGGTACTGGTTCTGGCCTTGGAGCTTGTAGACCTGCGGGGCCTCGAACAGATTCGAGGGCGTGTCGCTCATGACCGTCGTGTACGAGGAGCCGAAGTTGCCCGGGAAGTTCCCGATCGGCATGCTCGCCCGGTAGATCTTGCCGTTGTCACCGGCGAAGAAGAGGTACATGTTCTGGTCGTCGGCGATCAGGGTCTGGTCGATCGGACCGGTGGGGGAATCGGTGCGGGGGATGCTGCCGGTGAACAGCGGCTGCGGCGCGGACCAGCCGTCGGGGTTGGCCGGGTCGCTCGACGTGCGGTAGGCGAAGGGCCACGCCCCCCACTGGTACGCCAGCACCCAGATCTTCTTGGGCGCGAAGTAGAACAGCGTGGGAGCCACCGCGGCCTGGCTCATCCCGGTCTGGCGGGCCGACGCCATGTCCGACCAGTTCGTGAAGGGCCCGGACATCATGGAGCCGTACGAAGAGCCCGAGAAGTTCGACCCGTAGACCAGGTGCTTGCCGTTGTAGGACACGTGGGTGAAGTCCTTCAGAGAGGCCCACCCGTTCGCCGGCTGCGCCAGCGCACCCGTTGACGTCCACCGGTACGTCGACGGAAGAGCACACGTGCCCGACGGCGCGGGCGTTGCCGGGGCCGGAGCCCCGGACGGGCCGGTCCACTTCTGGTTGCCGCCGGACCAGCAGGAGTGCAGCTGGATCCCGGTGCGGTTGGCGGTGGCCGCGCCGACGGCGTCGAGGCACAGCCCGGACTGGACCCCGGAGATCGTGCCGTCGGGGTTGATGTTCCACTGCTGGCCGGCGCCGCCGTTGCAGTCCTCGATGACCACCGCGGTGCCGTTCCCGGTGCCCTGGTCCTTGGCAGCCAGGCACTTGTTGCCGTAGACCACCAGCTGCTTGCCGGAGGTGTGGGTCCAGCGCTGGTTGGCCCGTCCGTGGCAGTCCCACAGCTGCGCCTGGGTTCCGTTGGCCGTGGTGGAGCCCTTGATGTCGATGCAGCGGCCGGAGGCGACGCCCTTGATCGTGCCGGTGCCGGTCCCCGAGGTGGTGCCGGGGACTGTCTTGAAGGCGTTCACCACGGCGGTGTAGGCGGCCTTGGGGTTGCCGTTGCCGTCGAACAGCAGGGGGTTCTCACCCTTGCGCCAGGAGTCGCTGTCGCGGATCCCCCAGACCGTGATGCCGGTACACCGAGCCACGGAGAGGCAGGCCTTCACCGCATTGGTGTAGTGGGCCGGCGACGCCTGGGCGATGTCCAGCTCGGTGATCTGGACGTCGACGCCCAGTGCGGCGAAGTTGGCCAGGGTGGTCTGGAAGCTCGCCGGGGGGCCGCCGGCGCCGAAGTGGCTCTGGAACCCGACGCAGTCGATCGGTACGCCACGTGACGTGAAGTCCCTGACCATGCTGTAGACGCCCTGGGTCTTGGCGTCCGACCAGTTCTCGATGTTGTAGTCGTTGTAGCAGAGCTTGGCGGAGGAGTCGGCCGCCCGGGCGGTGCGGAACGCTTCCTCGATGAAGCCGTTGCCCAGCACGTTCTGGAACACCGAGCTGCGGTGCTGGGTGGAGCCGTCGGCGAACGCCTCGTTGACGACGTCCCAGGAATGGATCTTGCCCTTGTAGCGGGTCATCAACGTGGTGATGTGGTTGTTCATCACACCGCGCAGCGTGTTCGCGTCACCGATGGAGCTGACCCAGGAGGGGAGCTGCGAGTGCCAGACGGCGGTGTGGCCGCGCAGGCGCTGACCGTGCGCCGCGGCATGGTTGACGATCTGATCGGCCGGGCCGTACGTGAAAGTGCCGCGGGACGGTTCGATGGCGTCCCACTTCATCTCGTTCTCCGGGGTGATCATGTTGAACTCCCGGTCCAAGACGGCGGCGTATCTCGGATCGCCGAGCCTCCCGGCGGCCACGGCGGTACCGAAGTACCTGCCCGAGGGCGCCGCCTGCGTGCCCAAGGGGTGTGCGGCTCCGGCAGAGCTGGGGAGGAGCGTCATGACACCGGCCAGCAGCGCCGAGGCCGACAGTCCGATCGTCAGTGTCCGGCGACGTCGGCCGTGCCGGTGCAGGCCCTTCATGCTGCTCCTCGGTGGTCTGGGGCGGCTTCGGGGTGCGTGATCGCGGGTGCATCGGCCGGTACGGCCTGATCCGCCGCCGGGTGGGTGCGGCGCAGGACGGGGCGCCGCTCCTGGGTGCCGGGCGCGCGGCGTTCACGGGTATCTCGCGTCATGGGGCGCTTTCTTCCGGGGATGTGCCGATGGAGGGTGGGGCACTCGTCACGCCGGCTCGCATGGTGAGCGGCGGGAAGAACCCCACGAAGAGGAGGCTTCCGAACGCGGGGCCGCGTAACAGAAACATCGCGCCATCCCGACGATCACCCGGTGATGCATCTCGCAGCCGAAAAGTGTTACGCCCGGCCCCTCGGTCCGGTCGTCCACGGTGAAGGGCAGGCCGCGCCCGCTTCACGGTGGTGTTCGTAAGGGCACCGGCCGGCGGTCGCCTTGCTGCTCAGCGAGCGGTGCTCAGGACCGGGCCTCGCGGACGACGAAGGAGGCCTGGCCGGCGAAGGCTCGGGTACCGTCGGAGCCGTCGAGCCAGATGCCGCCGTCGCGGTGGCGGATGACCGATCCCGGGTAGTTGTGGGACTGCAGGGTCACCGACCCCGCGACCGCCCCGGGGCGCGGACAGAAGGTGGCGTCCTTCCGGAACAGTTCGCTGCCGTCGTCGGTGCTCAGCTGCAGCCGCAGGTAGTGGTGCCGAAGGTAACGGCCGTCCGCCGCGCGGAAGGTGGCGCACCGTGTGTCGGCCAGCCCCCGGACCACCGTGAACGTGACGCGCTGCCGTGCCTGCGCGCTGCTGGACGCGGAGGCCGGGCCCAGCGTCGCGAAGTCACCCGAGTACGTCAGGTAGAGGTCGGGCTGGTCCACGGACTCCAATGATTGTGCGCCCAGCGGAACAGTGCCTCCTGCGACGGCGGACGGACTCGCCGACGGTGGTCCGGCCGGCGTGGGTGTGCCCGACGCGACCGGTGTGGGATCGCCGGCCGTGGGACCGACGGCGGTAGCGGCGCTGACGTCGGGCACCCGGGGTGCCGGTTCCGGCCAGTTCGCGTAGGTGGCGGCCCCCGTGATGAGGACCGCGCCGACGGCGAGGCCCGCCAGCTGCTGAGCGGTCACGGCGTGGAGTTTGCCCGCCACCGCGCCGTGCAGACCGCCTCCCTTGACCGCCGCGGCGGCGGCGACGGGGACCATGGCCGGCCCGGCGGCGCTCGCAGCCGCACTCGACAGCAGGCCCTTGGCGGTCAGCGTGGCGATGAGTCCGGCAGGGACGGCCAGGGGGGCGAGGCTGAGGAGCAGCAGCTCGGCAGGGACCCGGTTCGTCGCCGTCGCGGTGCAGACCGGGCAGTCGCGGGTGTGCCGCGCGATCCGCTTCCGCCACACCGATGTACGCAGACCGTCCCAACCCGCGACGGTCTCCCCCAACTGCCGGCATCGCGGGTGGGCCGCCAGCGCGGCGACGATCGTCCGGCTCAGTTCCAGCTGTTCGCGCATGCGTTGCAGGCGCACTCCGGCGTGGGCGACGGTGAGGCCCGTCGCGCCGGCGATGTCCTCACGGCTCAGCAGCCCGGCGCGCTCCTGCCACCACAGGGAGAGAAGCACCTGGTGGTCCGGGTCGAGCCACCGGCCGGCTTCGGCGATCTGACGGCGCTCGTCCGACACGTGGAGACGCAGGATCGTAGCGTCCTCGGGTTCGGGGCCGGCGTCCGGTATGTGGAGTGCCTCGTCCATGACTGCGGTCCGCCCGGCGAAGACGCGCTGCCGCTGCCAATGGGTTTGTATCTGGCGGAGCGTGATCGACACCAGCCAGGAGCGGAAGCTGTCGGGAGCGCGCAGGGCAGGCAGATCGCGCACCACGCGCAACAACGTCTCCTGGACGACGTCGTCGGCGTCGGCATGTCCGATCAAGGCTCGCCGGACGATGTTGTAGATCAACGGCAGGTAGGCGGCGATCAGCTCTTCGCGCGCCCGGTCGTCCCCGGCCTGCGCCGCGATGACCAGGTCCGCGTGGTCCGCGTCCATGAGCCCCATGCCCACCCTCCTCGTTACGGCGTCAGACCCTAACGCCCGCGAAGGCGTGCGGCCAAAGCCCGTGCCTCGGGCCGGGATCGGTCCCCTACGGGGCAAGCGCCCAGGATGAGCGGCCTCGCCGCCGGAAGGCAGGCGGGACGCCCCGCGTCCCTCGGGCCGCGAGAACGTCCCGGCCCGCCGGTCGGCGGGGTGGTCCCGGCCGGTCGGCGGGGGCGTCACCGAAGCCTGCCGGATGGTCCGCCTCCCTACCCCACCGGGAGATTCCTCGTATGACACAGATACGGCCGCCGCAGGCGCCGTCAGCTCCGCAGGAGAACTCCCCTCCAGGACTCCGTACCTCGTCCGAGGCCGCCGGGACACCCTCGATGGGGCGTCTGGTGGCTCCGGGTCCTGGTCCGGCGGCTCGGGGGCCGCTTTCAGCGGTTCCGGATCGGGGTCCGGCGGCAGCGGCTCCACCGAGCAGCTCGTGTCGTCCGCCTCGGACCTCCTGGGTGCCGGCCCGCACACCGGCACCACGTTCGACATCATCGGCAGTGTGGGCGTCGCGATCCTCGTGATCGTGGGCGCGACGGTGCTGATGGACCGCGTGGCGCGCCTGCGCCGTCTGGCGAAGCCGGTCATCGCCGTCGGCACCATGTCCCTGACGGCCTACGTCGGCCACTTCCTCGTGCAGACGCTGCTGGGCATATCGGCCGGCGAAAGCACCCAGGTGTCCTGGTTACCCGTACTCGCGCTCATCCTCGGGGCGATCGTCTTCGCGGCGCTCTGGTCCCGCTTCTGCCGCCGCGGACCGCTTGAGGCGTTGCTCAACGCCGCCACCAGGCCGGCGAAGTACGTCCGATGATGCCGGCTGGGGCGGGCGGCCTTCACGACCCGCCCCGGATACGCGAACCGCGCGGGCACAGGCCGGTGCCCCGCTGAACGGGTACGACGGCGTCCGCCGGGCTCATGGCGCCCCGGGGATGGCTGCCGGGATCCGGCTGTAGGCACTCGCGGCCCGCCTCCCGGGGGAAGCGGGCCGCCGTACCGCGATGCCGACCCGACTGCCGGCCTCAGCAGCCGAAGTCGACCCGCTTGAAGGTCGCGTAGTGGTCGGCCGTGTAGTAGTCCTCCTGGCTCTGCCGACCGGTGACGATGCGGCGCGCGCCGCGGGTCGGGGAGCCCGGGGTGATGACCGTGTACTCGTGGTAGTAGCCCCTGCTCTGGCTGGGCAGCAGGCGCTCACGGTTCTGGAAGACGACACCGTCCTGCCTGTACGGGAAGGGTCCGCCCGCGTCGATGAGCTTCAGGGTGTCGTGTGCCTGGGAGGGCAGCGCGGAGGAGCAGATGCTGCCAACAGCCTTGATGGCGTAGGAGGTTGCCGAGGCGGGCGCGGCGGTGGCGGTGGGCCCGACGACGAGGGCTGCGGCGACGGCGAGTGCGCCGCCGAGGGCGAGAATGCGTGGGGGAATCTGCATGGCCACATGATGACGCGCGTAGACATGAGCACGTCAACACCAAAGCCGTAGATTTTTCAACCAGTTGGCTTGGTGGACGGAGTGCACAACCAGGTCGCCACCTCCCGTTCACTCCTCGGCGTCGGCCCGCTGTTCGAGACCGATCGGTGTCCGGGCATTCGGTGCGGCATTCGCGTATCTCAGGGGTCAGGCGGGTCGCCGGCATGGCGCATGCCCGCACCGACGGAAGGGCCACCGGTTTTGGAGTACGGCGCACGCGTCCCTCAAGCGGCGGTCTCGCGCCCGGTCAGTTCTTGGCGCAGAACCCGGAGCGCCCGGTGCAGGGTGCTCTTGACCGTGCCCGGGGAGACGCCCAGTGCCCCGGCGGTCTCCTCGATGCTGAGCTCCGACCAGTACCGCAGTACCACCACGGCGCGCTGCTTGGTGCTGAGCACCGTCAGGACCTCCAGCAGTTCGGCCCGGTCCAGAAGCTGGTCCGTACCGTCTTCTCCGGGGAGCTCGGGCGGGCGTTCCATCGGTACTTCGTCCGTTTTGCGGGCGCGCCACCAGTCGGTCCGTACGCTGATCATGACGCGGCGCAGGTAGCCGTCGGCGAGGGACTTGTCGGCGATGCCGTCCCACCGGACATGGGTGCGCAGGAGCGCCGCCTGAACCAGGTCCTCGGCGTCCGCGGGGTCGGGCACGAGGCGCCGAGCGGTGCGGAGCAGGGCGGGGCGCCGCACTCGTACGTACGCTGTGAAGTCCTCCTGCCCCTCGTAGCCCCCGGGCGGTGGAGGGTGCCCAACGCGGCGCGCGTCGGCGTCGGTCCGTGATGGTGCGAGGCCTCCTGAGAGCCCGGCCCCGCAGGCGGGCTCGGTGTACGTCATGACGCCCTCCCGGGTCGTGAGCGTGGGTCGGAGGCCGACGCCGAAGTCCTGGGCGATGCCGGCCAGGCCCGGGCGTATCCCCGGCCAACCGTGCGGAGCTTCCTCGGCCGGTGCACGGTGGCGTACGCGAACGCCATTGCGTCGGGGGTGAGGCCGAGCCCGTGGAGTCTGCGGCGGGACCGCCGAGCGCGACGACGCTGACGAGGACGGCCACGCGGCGGCCAGAGCCCTGTCGGACACGGAGCGACGGGCGGGCGTCGACATCGCGGATCTCCCAGCGGTGGTCGCGTGCGCCGCGGTGCGGCGCGGTGTAGGCGTCGGACAGACCAGGCCGTGCGTGCGCCGGAGCCGCGGCGCACCGGCTGATGTCTTCACCCTCGCAAACTGCCGGGCCGGCCTGAATCCGTCAGGTGTCCGGCCACACCCCGTCAGGTGGCCGCCGGACACCCCGCCACCTGACGGGGCCCTGAGACGCCCGCGGCCGCCCTCCCACCCGCGAAAGAGTCACCGAACGCGATGATCGAGGGGCCGGGGGGAGTACCGCCGGCGCACCGGTCACGCTCGTTCCCGGCCGGCATCGGCCCGTGAGTGCGGCGGCTTGGTGAGTGGCGGGCCCGCGGAATCAGCGGCCGGGGACGAAGAAGGAGGAGGTGCCAGCAGCCGGGCCAGGGCCATGGAACCGCCGCCGTGGAGCAGGACACTGCCGAGCACGGCCAGTGTCATGGCATCCAGGGCGGTGTCGGCGAAGGAACCGAGCGGAAGAGCGTTGAACGCGAGCAGGCCGAACACGATCGAGGTGGTGCCCCGCGGTCCGAGCACGCCGACCATGAGCCGTTCGCGCCAGCTGAACCTGGAGCCGAGGAAAGCCAGCGCGATCGGCAGGATCCGCAGGATGGTGAGCGCAGCCACACACAGCAGGAAAACGGGCCAGTCGATGCCCTCACTCAGTGCGAGCACCACCGCGTTCCCGAAGAAGAACCACATGACCATGGTCATCATCGAGTTGGTGTCCTCGATGAGCTGGAAGTCCGAGGCGGCGGGAGCCTGAGCACCGTGCCGGCGGACCGGTGCCTGCCGTACGTACCGGAAGGCGATTCCGCACACGAACGCGGCCACGAAACCGTTCCCGTCCACCGCCACGGTCGTGGTGTAGGTGAGGAGCGGTGCGATGAGGACCAGGGTCCGCCTCGACTGCTCGGTCATCCAGTACGCACGGTCAGCCAGGTTCATCAGCCAGGCGACCAACGCCCCCAGCAGGGCGCCGACGGCGAGGGCTTTCACCGCGAACGGCACCGCTGTGGCCAACGCCTCCATGGGAGTACGCGCCTGGGACTTCGATCCGGCCAGGATCACCGCGAACAGGAAGAGGGGCGACACGATCCCGTCGTTGTAGCCGCTCTCCACGTTGAGCACGCTGCGCACCTTCTCCGGGATGCGTCGGTCGCGCACGAGGAGTTCAGCGGGGGCGAAGTCGGTCGGCACGATGATGCACGCGATCAACAGCAGCACCACCAGCGGCAGCCCCGGCAGCAGCCACGCCCCCAGCACGACCGTGAGGATCAGGCTCAGCGGAAGTGCCACCAAAAGCGCCCGGGCGGCCGAGCCGGGATCACGGCCGAACAGCCGCCCTCCCGGCAGCTCCGTGGCATCGACGAACAGCAGGACGGCGAGGATCACCTCCACCACACGCAGGGCGATCTCCGAGTTGAGCGCGCCGGCTATCTGGCTGTGAGAGAACACGCCCGTGACGCCACCAGCGAGCACCAGGACCATGGGCGCCCGCACGTGCCAGCCCTCCAGCCGACCGGCGACGAGCGACCACCCGGCCACCACCGCAGTGATCACGATCAGGACAAACGTCATCTGGAAACCCGCTTCAGGAACCTCGGAACTGGGAACGGCCGAACCCCTTTCCACCCGAGGCCGGCGGAAAGGAGCGGGGTGGGCGATCACCGGGAACGTCGCTCGCGGCCACGCCGGCGCTGCCCTCAGCCTCACGCGTCGTGTGGTGCACCGGTATCCGGCCGATGTCCGGCGTCACCCCGTCACATGGCCGTGCTGCCCCCGCCATGCGGCGGGGGCAGCCGGTGGGGCGCGCGTCTCACCCGGTGGGGCGCGCTGCCGGGAGCAGGAGCTGGGTCGCGGCGAGCTGTGCGTACAGCTCGTCCTCGGAGATCAGCTCCTCGTGGGTGCCGATCGCGCGGACCTTGCCGGCGTCCATGACGACGATGCGGTCCGCCTCCGTGACCGTGGACAGGCGGTGCGCCACCACCAGGACGGTGGTCTCCCGTGCCGTCTCGGCGATGACCTCCCGCAGCGCCAGCTCGTTGACGGCGTCGAGCTGCGAGGTCGCCTCGTCCAGGAGCAGCAGCCGAGGTGTGCGCAGGAGCGCGCGGGCGATCGCGACGCGCTGGCGCTCGCCGCCGGACAGTTTCGAGCCGCGGTGCCCGACCAGGGTGTCCACGCCGTGCGGGAGACGCTCGACGAGGGTGTCGAGCCTGGTCCGGACGAGGACGGCGTGGATGTCGTCGTCCGTCGCGTCGGGCGCGCTGAAGACCAGGTTCTCCCTCAGCGTGCCGGCCAGCACCGGCGCGTCCTGCTCGACGTACCCGATGACGGACCGCAGCTCGGACAGCGGCCAGTGCCGTATGTCCCGGCCGTCGACCAGGATCCGGCCGCCGGTCGTCTCGTAGAACCGCTCGATGAGCGAGAAGACCGTCGACTTGCCCGCACCGGAGGGCCCGACGAAGGCCGTCATCCCGGCGCCCGGCACCTCGAAATCCACCTGCTGGTGGATGCACGGCAGCCCGGGCCCGTAGCGGAAGGACACACCCTCGAAGCGGACCGAAGCCGGACCTACCTCGGTCCGCACCGGCCTGTATGTGGCCGGCGGCTCCGCGTCCAGACGGTCCACCTCCTTGATCCGGGAGATCGCGGCCGCGCCCTCCTGGTACGCGGAGGCGGCCTCGACCAGCTTGTACACCGGCTCCATCAGGTAGAACAGGTACAGCAGGAAGGCGATGAGTGTGGAGACGGGGATGTCCCCGGACGCCACCCGCGCCCCGCCTACCGCGAGCACCGCGAGGAATGCCAGCTGGACGGCGAGGTTGTCCGCCGTTCCCAGCAGGGCTTCCCACTTCGCGCCGCGCACGCCGTGGCGCCACGCCCGCCGGGCCGACGCCTCGACACGGGCGGTCTCCCGTTCCTCCGCGCCGGACGCCTTCACCGTGCGGAACGCGCCGAAGACCCGCTCCAGGCCGGTGGACATCTTCCCAACGGCCTCCTGCGCCCGCTCGGCGGCCTGTCCGATCTTCGGCATGACCAGGGCGGCGCCCACGGCGACGACCGCGACCACACCGAGCGTGACGCCGAGCAGGACGACGTCGAGGAAGGCCATCACCACGACCGCCGCAACCAGGGTGAGCGCCCCGGTCGCGGCGTTGACCACTGCCTGGGTGCTGACGGCCCGCAGCAGCGTGGTGTCGGAGGTCACCCGTGACATCAGATCACCCGGCTGCATCCGGTCCACCGCCGTCAGCCTCAGCCGCAGCAGTCGGCCGATCAGGCTGCGGCGAGCGGCCAGGACCACCGACTCCGCCGTCCGCTCCAGCACATAGGCGCCGAACGCCTCGGCCACCGTGCTCAGCAGCACCAGCACGGTCAGAGCCAGCAGAATGGAGGCGACCGTGCCGCCGGATGAGAGCCGGTCGACCAGCGCCTTCGTGGCCAGCGGCTGCAGCAGCCCGCCGGCGGCCCCCGCCAGCGCCAGCAGCAGACCGAGGACGACGGTCCACCGGTGCGGGCGGATGTACCTGTACAGCGCCTTGAGCGTCTCACGGACGCGCGGGGACTCGACATCCGTCGTCTCCGGGGCGGATGCGGTGTTCACAAGATTCCTTTCCTACGTGTTCTGCCGCCGACCACCGCGTCAGCGGCGGCGGGCATCGGCCCGCGCGGGGCCGTGGCGCTCGGCTCAGCGGGCCGGCTCGGCGGCCGTCGCGGCGCGGGTGTGCGCCACGGCGTCGCGGAGGTCAGGGCTGACGACGGCCAGACAGAGTCCGCTCGCCACCAGGGCCATGCCGAGGAACTCCCAGAGCGCGCTCCTGCGCCGCCCGGCGTTCCCCTGACCCCCTGCTCCGGCCGGCGGCCGGCCGGCAGTGTTGAGCTCCCGCTCCTGCGCACGCTGTGTCATGCCACCAGCCTGGGAGCCCAGGCCCCCCGTCGGCCATCCGGCGATCGTCGGGTAGACCCCCGCCAAGTGGCTGGAACCCCCTGCACACACTGTGACCGCTGGCGTACGAGGCCCACAGGGGTCTGCCGTCCACGGCGTACAGCACCACGTTGCGGTCCGTCTGTACGGCGAGCCGGTCGACGTCCTCGCCATGGGTATCGGTAGCCCACACCGGCCCGTCGTCGGGTAGACCACGAAGTTGCCGCCGTACGGAGCACGACCCGCTGGGTGCCTCGTGCACTCGAGCGTGTGAGTGGCCTACAACTCGCTTGCGTTCCAGACCCACGGACTCATGTGCTCAGTTCACGCGCGGACGGCGGATGTGGTTGCGTGGGCAGCACCCGAACTGTCCCACCTGGTGTGGCCAGTTCCGGGCCGGACCATGCTGCATATGCAGCGGAACAACGAACTGCTCCTCGTGATGCATGGCGCGAGAGCGGTCGATACGTTGAGCGAGGCGGCTCAGTGGTGATGGCCCGTGCGGAGCTGCGAGTCCAGCAGAGCAGTGATGGCCTCGACGTTGTCGGCCGCAAAGTCTCGGAGCTGTGGCGGCATGAGGACAATCTGCTGGATCGCCTCTGCAGTGAAGGGGATTCGGACGATGTCGTACCGGCCGCGCTCAGGCTTGGCGAACTCGGTGCCGGTCCGCGCGTCGAGGTTCATGTCCTCAAGGCGCGCGGCGAAGATGTGTTGGACGGCCACCCCGCCTTCCGTCGGTGTGCTGATCAGATAGACCAGTTCAGTCCTGCCCAACCTCCCGCCGATCTCCTCGAAAACCTCGCGGTGCAGCGCGTCCTCGAGGGAAGCGTCATCGTCCTCGACTCCGCCGCCGACTGTCACCCAGTACGGGGCCTGACCGGGTCTTGTCCGCTTGATGAGGACGAGGTCTTCGCCATCGAGCAGGATGGCGCGGGCACTGCGCTTGAAGATGGCCATGCCGTCTTCCCTTCGGTGCTGTCTACCGGTGGGTGGGGAGGCAACGCACGGGGGTGCCGTAGTCGTGTGTGCTGCCGCGGAATTGAACGGAATCGTTCAGCATGCCAGTTCGCTGAGGCCGTTGTACGTGGATCGGACGTCGTGGCGGATGAACCATTCTGTTCCCAGGGCCTGCTCCCTGTTCTGTGTCGGCAACCTGGTCAGCAGCCCCGTGAGCGAGCGGTCCCGTGCCGCCTCAGATTGGTGAGCTTGGATCGCGGCCCACTTCTGCCCGAGCCAACCGCTCACGTCGACCGTCGCGGTGATGTGCTCGTCCGGGACGCTCAGCACCTTCTTCCCCACCCGTGCCAGGAGCGGGCCCAGCTCGCCCACTCCTGAGTGCGGGTGAGTGGCCGCGTACAGGGCCTCGGGCTGCCACGGGGCTCCGGCATCCGGGTAGCGGTGTTCGAGGCCTGCGGCGTGGAATGCGAGGACGGTGGCCTGATGAGTGCGGATGTGATCGGGATGACCGGTCAGCTGGCCGTAGGCGTCGTGCGTGACAACGAGTTGAGGCTGCACAGCGCGGATGTGCTCGACGATGCGCCCCACCACCTCATCCAGCGGGGCGTCGCACAGCCGGGGCCGGCCGGGCGCGGAGTCGGGGATGCGGGCGTCTGCGAAGCCGAGCATCCGTGGCTTCCCGCCCTCCAGGATGGCCAGGGCGTCAGCGAGTTCGCCGGCCCGGTGGCTGTCGGGGGCCCAGGTGGCGGTGACCACGGCGGTCGCCGCGTCCGCGGCGGCGTGCTGGGCGAGGACTCCGCCGGCCAGGAGGGACTCGTCATCGGGGTGGGCGAAGACGGCGAGCTCAGCTGCTCAGCGCGGCGGGCCAGCTGGGGGGCGAGTTCGGGGTGTCCTCCGAGAGCGGCGACTTGGAGCAGCTGTGCGAGAGCGACCAGTTCCCAGTCCTGCCGGCCGGGGTGTCGAGGATGTGGGCGAAAGTGCGGCGGATCCGGGCAGCGGTGACGGGGACGGGGACGGTCAGGCTGTACGCGTGGAGAAGGCCGGTGTCGTAGCCGGCGGGGACGGCGCCCCAGGATTCCCAGTCCAAGACGGTCAGATGTGGCGGGCGCCCGAGGTCGTCAACGACGACTCGGCCGCCTGAGCACGCAGCCTGCGGGCAGGCTTTCCATTTCATCTGCCGTACATGGAACCGCGGTTCCGGTTCGCCTAGTCTCATCGCCATGGCAGCAGGAATCCTCACTGCGCGCCGCCACGTCGACCAAGGGCGTCTGGCGAGCGCCCTGTGTACGGTCGCCCGGGCGCGCTGAACGCGCCTTCCTCCCCCCACGGGATCCCCACCTGGCGCCCCAGCCTGACTCCCGTCTCTTCCCCTTCCGCACCGCAGTCGGCGGCTTCCGGCCGCCCGCCCTGCCGTGCCTCCATGCGCCGACGCACCCAGGAGGAATGGACATCATGAGCGAGAACAGCGACAACAGCGACAACAGCGAGAACAGACGGTCCCCGGTGAGCCGCCGCGGCTTTCTCGGCGGCGCCGCCGCCGTGGCGGCCGCCACCGCCGTACCCGCCCTCGCGCAGGTCGCCGGAGCCGGCCCCGCCGCTGCCGCCGGCCGCCCGAACATCCTGCTGATCGTCACCGACGACCAGCCCAAGCACACCGAGTGGGCCCTGCCCAAGACCGTCTCCTGGCTCGCCGACCACGGCGTGAAGTTCACCAACGGCCACGTCACCACCCCGCTGTGCGCGCCGTCCCGGTCCAGCGTCTTCTCCGGCCGCCACGCCCACAACCACGGCGTCCGCAACAACGGCGCCTCCCACGCCCTCGACCAGAGCACCACCGTGCAGAGGTACCTCAAGCAGGCGGGCTACCGCACCGGCCTGTTCGGGAAGTACCTCAACTCCTGGACCCTCGCGGACAACCCGCCGCACTTCGAGGAGTTCGCCCTCCTCCAGCCCGGCTACGTCGACGCCCAGTGGAACGTCAACGGCACCGTCCAGACGATCAACGGCTACACCACGAACATCATCAAGAACCGCACGCTGAACTTCCTCGACAAGGCCGCCACCGACACCAGGCCCTGGTTCGCGTACGTCACCCCCTACGCCTCCCACGGCCCGCGCACCCCCGAGGCGAAATACGCGGGCACCCCCGTACCGGACTGGAACGGCCGGCCGTCGGTCCCGGAGAACGACCGCAGCGACAAACCGGCGTACATCCGGAACGCCACCGGCACCCTCGCCGACGGTCAGGCCATCCGCGCCGAGCAACTGCGCACGCTGCTCTCCGTCGACGACGCGGTGCAGGCCTTCAAGGACAAGCTCCAGGCCCTGGGCCAGCTCGACAACACCCTCGTCATCTACATCGGCGACAACGGCTTCAGCTGGGGCGACCACGGCTGGACCGCCAAGTCGGTGCCGTACCGCCCTGCGCACGAGGTGCCGTTCTACCTCTCCTGGCCGGCCGGCGGCCGCGGCGCCGGCACCCAGGACAATCGCATCGTCGCCAACATCGACATCGCGCCGACCATCCTCGACGCGGCGGGCATCACCTCCGCCGCACCCCAGGACGGCCGCTCCCTGCTCTCCTCCCACAGCCGCGACCACTTGCTGGTGGAGTGGTGGAAGCAGGGCACCGGCACCGGCGGGGCACCGACCTGGTCCTCGTACGTGGCCAAGGACAAGCAGTACACCGAGTACTACGACCTGACCACCGACGCGAACGGCACCGTGTCCGGCACCGGCCAGGTCAAGTTCCGCGAGTACTACGACCTGGCGGGCGACCCGTACCAGCTGGCCAACAAGCTCTACCAGGCCACCCCCGCCGAGGAGCAGGCCCTCGGCATCCCCGCCTTGGCCGCCCAGCTCGCCGCCGATCGCGTGGCCTGACCCGTACACCCGCACCGCCGGCCGGGCGCCCGTACCGCGAGGCACGGGCGCCCGGCCGCCCACCGTCCCGACGGAGCCGTCATGCCCGCTTGCTGCACCCCCGGCCACGCCCACGCGCCGACGCTCACCCTTGCCCCACCGCCCCCCACACCCCCGCCCTCCCGCGTGGCCCGGCAGCTGCTCAGCCTGCCCGGCGGCAGCTTCCTCATGGGCACGGACGACCCGGAGGGCTTCCCCGCGGACGCCGAGGGGCCGGTACGCGAGGTGGCCGTGGAGTCCTTCCGTATCGCGGCCACGGCCGTGACCAACGCCCAGTTCGCCACCTTCGTCAAGGCCACCGGCCACACCACCGAGGCCGAGCGCTTCGGCTTCTCCTTCACCTTCGGGGCGTTCCTCGCCGAGGAGGTCGCCGCCGTCTCCCCGTCCGTCGCGGCCGTCCCCTGGTGGCGGGCGGTGGAAGGGGCCAGCTGGCGCCACCCCGAAGGGCCGGGCTCGCACGTCACCGACCGGCAGAACCACCCCGTCGTCCACGTGTCCTGGCACGACGCCCAGGCATACTGCGACTGGTCCGGGACCCGCCTGCCCACCGAGGCCGAGTGGGAGTACGCGGCACGCGGCGGCCTGGAGCAGTGCCGTTACCCGTGGGGAGACGAGCTCATGCCCGACGGCCGCCACATGTGCAACATCTGGCAGGGCGACTTCCCGGTGCTCAACACCGCCGCCGACGGGTACGCGGGCACCGCGCCGGTGAAGTCCTTCCGGCCCAACGGCTTCGGGCTCTACAACACCGTCGGCAATGTCTGGGAGTGGTGCGCGGACTGGTTCACACCGGGTGAGGAGACCGCACGGGCGATGCGCGGCGGTTCGTACTTGTGCCACGACTCCTACTGCAACCGCTACCGGGTGGCCGCACGCAGTTCCAATACGCCCGACAGTTCGACCGGCAACATCGGGTTCCGGGTGGCCGCCCACCCCGCGTAATCCGGTCCGACGGTCCCACGCATGCCGGAGAGGCCGTTCCGGGAGCGACGCTCCGGAACGGCCTCTTTGGCCTGTGGGCTGGAAGGTTCACGCGACCGTGACGTGGGCCAGGGCCCAGGAGGTGTGGTCGAAGGACGTGCGGTTGTTGGCGTCCTCGACCACGAGGCGCAGGACACGTACCCCGCGGACGTCCAGGTCGACGCGGACCGGGCCGGTGGCCGCGGTGAGCGTGGGGGTGGTCAGCAGCAGGCGGTCGTCGCCGTAGACCTTGGCCCGGGTGGCACCGGCGCTGCTCTGCTTGGCGGAGAAGTCGTCGATGCCGACCAGAGAGGTGAACCGGACGGCGCCACCGCCGAGGTGGTAGGCGATGTCGCTGGGCGCGTGGACGCCCAGGCCCTTGGGGTACGTCGTACCGCCGAAGGAGATCAGGGGGCCGTCGCCGGCGGCGTTCTTGCCGTTGGAGGCGTCGCGCTCCACCGGCCCCCAGCCGTTGGCGGCGCTGATCCAGGTGAGGTCGGAGAGGTACGAGTCGCGGACGGGAGCGGCCGGCGGGGTGGGGACGGTGCCCGTAGCCGGGTAGCGGACCGGCCCGGACGGAGTGTCGGCGGTGCCTTCCGCGGTGAACGCCCACGCGGTCGCCGGAGTGGCGTTCGCGGGCGGGGTCGCCTGCCAGGAGGCGGTGAGGCGACCGCCCGCCGCGAGCTGGTCCGCCGTGGCCGGGGAGGCGGGGGACACGGTCCAGCCGGTGGGGGCGCGCAGGGCGAGCGCGGCGTTGGTCCAGGACCGTGCGGAGCCGTTGTCCAGGGTGGCGGTCACGGTGAACGCCTCACCGGGGACGGCCAGAGCGGGCAGGGTCAGCCGCGTGCCGAACGCTCTGCGGGGATAGGTGTCCTTCCAGGACGAGCGCATCAGCGCCACGAGTTCGCCGGCCTTGGCCGAGTGCTTGTCGATGACGTTACGGGTCTCGCCGGGATCGGTGGCCAGGTCGTACAGCTCCACCTGCCACTTGTCGTCGGGGAGGTTGTGGTCCCGCTCGGGGGCGAAGCGGACGGCCTTCCAGTTGTCCCGGCGGACCGCCTCGGCCAGCCACGTGGCGCGCTTGCCGTCCTGCGCGTTGGCCCGGCTGGTGACGCCCCACTCGTCGCGGAACCAGTACAGGTGTCCGTGGCGGGCCGAGTCGGCGCTGCCGGCGAGCAGGGGAGCGGCGGACAGGCCGTCCACATCGGTGGGGGAGGGTGCGCCTCCGAGCTCGGCCAGGGTGGGGAGCACGTCGGTCAGCGGGGTCGGACGGTCGCTGGTTCCCTGCCTGACGCGGCCGGGGCCCCAGGCGATGAGCGGGACCCGTACGCCGCCCTCGTAGAGGTTGCGCTTGTAGCCGCGCAGCGGGCCGTTCGCGTCGAACAGGTCGGGGTTGACCCCGCCCTCCTCGTGGGGGCCGTTGTCGCTGGTGACGAGGACGACGGTGTCCTGCTCCAGCCCGCGGGCGCGCAGCCGGTCGACCACCTTGCCGACCAGCGCGTCGAAGTAGCTGACCTGGGCCGCGTGCCCCGTGTTCGCGGCCGTCCAGCCGCGATCGGCGTACGCGCTGGTGTCGGGTGCGTCGCTGGGGGCGTGCGGGACGTTCGGGGTGAGCAGCAGCAGGAAGGGCTCGGCGGCGTGGGCGTCGATGAACTCCAGGGCACGCTGCTCCAGCAGGTCCGGGGCGTACACGGCCTTCGCGCCGCCGCCGTTGGCCGGGATGGGCTCCTTGACGTCGTTGTGCCACAGGTACTCGGGGTAGTACTCGTGGGCGTGGCCGTGGGTGATGTAGCCGTAGAACTCCTCGAACCCGCGGGCGGCCGGATGGCTTTCCTGGCCGGCGGCCTCCGGTCCGAAGCCCCACTTGCCGATGACGGCCGTCCGGTAGCCGCGGGCGCGCAGCACCTGGGCGAAGGTGGTGTCGGCGGCGGTGAGCGACCCCTGGCCACCGGACGAGGGATTGGCGCGCACCGTGGCGTGGCCGGTGTGCAGTCCGGTCAGCAGGGAGCAGCGGGAGGGGGCGCACACGGCGGCGGTGGAGTACGCGTCGGTGAAGCGCAGTCCCTCGGCGGCGAGCCGGTCCAGTCGGGGTGTGCTGATCAGCTTCTGGCCGTAGGCACCGAGTTCTCCGTAGCCGAGGTCGTCGGCAAGGACGACGACGAAGTTCGGTGGCCTGCCGGCCGGGCCGTCCGCCGCCTCTGGGACCGCCACCGAGGCCGCCGCCTGCTCTGACCCGCCGACGGTGGCAGTGAGGGTGGTCAGACCGAGCACGGCGGACGAACCGGCCAGGAAGGTACGGCGGCTGGACATGGGTGACTGCTCCTCGAGGGCGGCTGCGGGTGGTCAGCCGATCATGGATCGGCGAACCGAACCTGTTCCATGCACAGGGCATGAAGAACATGTGTCGGCGCCCGGCGCCGCGGAGCCGTTTCCTTCGCTCGCCGCCGGCGCACCCGTCGGCGAGCCGGACGCCGCCACCGTCCCCGTGCCCTGCCGGTGTCCCATGGCATCGACGATGAACGCCCCCTTGAGACCTCCGGGCGAGCCCCGGGTGTTGCCGCCGCATGGCGACCTCATGGCAGTCGTGCGGCCTCCCGTCTGGATGGCCCGCAAGTGTCTAACATCCCCGGCACGGCCTGGGCCCCATGGACCGCGCAGGCCGTGCCCGTTCCGACCCAGTCAAGGACCAGTTCCGCCATGAGCGTTTCCCCCACCCTCAGCGTCGGCGAAGCGAAGGCCCGCCTGCCGCAGCTGACCGTCGTTGACGTCCGGACCCCCGGCGAATTCGCCTCCGGTCATCTGCCGGACTCCGTCAACGTCCCCCTCGACCGGATCGAGCGGAGCCTGCCCGAGCTCCGGCAGGCCGCCGAGCAGGGCGCCCTGTTGCTGGTGTGCGCCTCCGGAGCCCGCTCCGGGAAGGCCGCGGCGGCCCTCGCCGCGCACGGGGTCCCCGCTGCGAGCCTCACCGGCGGCACCAGCGCCTGGACGGCCGCCGGCCACGGCCTGCATTCCCCGGACGGCCCGGGCCGGGCCGTGTGGGGGATGGAACGCCAGGTCCGCTTCACCGCGGGCGCCGTCGTGCTGCTCGGCCTGCTCCTCGGGCTGTTCGTGCACCCGCTCTTCCAGCTGCTGTCCGCGGCGATCGCCGCGGGCTTGGTGTTCTCCGCGCTCACCGACACCTGCGGTATGGCGGTGGTCCTCGGCCGACTGCCGTTCAACCGCCGCGGCAGTGAGGCCCGCCCGTGACCGAGCCGACCGGTACCCCGAACCGCCGCGACCCCTACGAGGGGTTCGCGGGCCACGTGGGCCACACCTTCGCCGAGTCCGAACCCGCCTGGCCGCCGCGGCGCACGCCCGGCGCCGGCGCCCCGAACATCGTCGTGGTCCTCGTCGACGACATGGGCTACAGCGACATCGGCCCCTTCGGCGCCGAGATCGCCACCCCCGTACTCGACGGGCTGGCCGCGAACGGCCTGCGGCTGGCCAACTACCACACGATGCCGCTGTGCTCGCCCGCCCGGGCGGCCCTGCTCACGGGCCTCAACCCGCACCGCGTCGGGTACGCGACGGTCGCCAACTCCGACCCCGGATTCCCCGGTTACGGCATGGAGATCGGCCAGGACGTCCCCACCCTCGCCGAGGTGCTGCACGACGCGGGATACGCCACCTACGCGGTCGGCAAATGGCACCTGACCCGCGACTCCGCCTCCAACGCCGCCGACGACCGGCGCAACTGGCCGCTGCAGAAGGGCTTCGACCGGTACTACGGCGTGCTGGAGGGCCTGACCAGCTTGTTCCACCCCCACCAACTGGTCCGCGACAACAGCCCACTCGACATCGACGAACTGCCCGACGGCTATTACTACACCGACGACATCACCGACGAGGCCATCGCCATGGTGAAGTCGCTGCGCGCGCACGACCCCGACAAGCCGTTCTTCCTCTACCTCGCGCACAACGCCGTCCACGGTCCGCTCCAGGCCAAGCCCGAGGACATCGAGCGGCAGCGCGGCCGCTACGACGGCGGCTGGGACGCGCTGCGCGGCACCCGCTTCGCCCGCCAGATCGCCGACGGCCTGTTCCCCGCAGGCACCGTTCTCCCCGACCGCAACGCCGAGGCCGGTTTCGACGTCGGCCCCTGGGAGGAGCTCACGCCCGGCCAGCGGCAACGCTACGCCCGCTACATGGAGGTGTACGCGGCGATGGTCGACAACATCGACCAGAACCTCGGGCGGCTCACCGACACCCTGCGTGCCCTCGGCGAACTCGACAACACCATCGTGCTGTTCACCTCCGACAACGGCGGCACCGGCGAGGGCGGGGCCGAGGGCACCCGCAGCTACTTCAGCCGCTTCGTCCACCAGCCCGTCCCCGACGACTGGGACCCGGACGTCGCACGGGACACCGAACTCATCGGCGGCCCGCGGAGCCTGGTGCACTACCCGCGCGGCTGGGGAATGGCCTCCAACACCCCGTTCCGGCTGTACAAGGGCCAGACCTACGCGGGCGGGGTGCGCGTCCCGTTCGTCATCTCCTGGCCGGACGGGCTGCGGCGCGGCGGTGACGACCCCGGCATCCGCCACCAGTACCAGTACGTCACGGACGTCACCCCCACCCTCCTGGACCTGGCGGGCGTACGGCGGCCCGAGCAGTGGCGTTCGCGCCCCGTGCAGGAGCTGGACGGGGTCAGCTTCACCCCGGTCCTGCGCGACGCCAGGACCCCGGGCGCGCACACCGAGCAGTACTGCGAGATGTCCGGGAACCGCAGCTACTACCGGGACGGCTGGAAGCTGGTCACCCTGCACCGGCCGGGCGCCCCGTACGACGACGGCGAATGGGCGCTGTACGACCTGACGACCGACCCGACCGAGACCACCGACGTCGCCGCCGACCACCCGGAGGTGGTGAAGGAGCTGGCCGCGGCCTGGGAAGCGGCGGCCTGGCGCAACGGCGTCTTCCCGCTCTCCGACGGCAGCGGGGCGCTCGTCCGGCGCCATCCCGCCGAGGAGCGGTTCCACCGCCCCCTCACGCTCCTGCCGGGCACCCCGGAGCTGGAGCGCTACCGGTCCTCCCGGCTGATCTCCTTCCGCTCCTTCGACGTCTCGGTCGAGCTCGACGAGCACGGCGCCGGCGACCAAGGCGTGCTGGTGTCGCACGGTGACCAGGGCGGCGGCTACAGCCTGTACGTCGAAGACGGGCGGCTGCGCTTCGCCTACAACGAGTACGGCAGGCTGCACGAGGCCGACGCCGGCCCGCTGCCCGCCGGACGACGGACCGTCACCCTGTCGGCCACCGCGTCGGCGGGCCTGCGCTGGGAGTTCCGGCTGCTGGTCGACGGAGTGCAGACGGGGCGACTGGCCGGCAGCGTGCACCAGCTCATCGGCATGGCCCCGCTCCAGGGCATCAGCGTGGGAGTGGACCGCAAGTCGCCGGTCTCCTGGCCGGTGTACGAGCGCCACCGGGGCTTCCGCTACACCGGCGGCCTGCGCTCCGTGACGTACACGCCCGGCGCGCAGGCGCCGTACGCCCCGGAGCTGGTGGCCCGCGCGCTGCGCGAGGCGGCCGCCGCATTCGAATGAACCGCTGTGCATTGTTTCCGGCAGAGGCGTTGTGTGTCCCGCCCGTGAATTCGCCGGTACAGCCGGCCGGATACCCGTTCCCGGAATTCCGAATATGACCGAGCCTGCGGGAGTGTCCTTGACCGAATCGATTCTCCTGACCGCGCCGTCCGGCCCTTCCGGACGGTCCGGTCCGCCCGCTCCGGCAGAGCGGGTCCTGCCGCTGCGGCGGCCCGGGCGGTGGGTCGCCACCGTCGTCGTGCTGGTGCTGGCCTCCCAGGCCGCGCACGGGCTGCTGACCAACCCCTTCTACCAGTGGGACCGGTTCGCGTACTGGGTCACCCGGCCGGTCATCCTGGACGGTCTGCTCGTCACGCTCCAGGTGGCCGCGTACAGCGCGGTCCTCGGGCTGGTGGGCGGCATCCTGCTGGCCCTCGGCAGGCTGTCGGCCAGCCCGGTACTGCGGACGGTGAGCTGGACGTACATCTGGCTGCTGCGCTCCGTGCCGCTGATCGTCGTCCTGCTCTTCCTCTACAACCTCAGCGCCCTGTACCCCACGCTGAGCCTCGGGGTGCCGTTCGGTCCGGCCCTGGTCACCTTCGACGAGTCGAAGCTGGCCACCGACATGGCCGTGGCGGTCGTGGGGCTGAGCCTGGTGGAAGCGGCGTACGCCGCGGAGGTGGTCCGGGCCGGGCTGCTCTCCGTGGACCAGGGCCAGCACGAGGCCGCCGCCGCGCTCGGACTGCCCAAGGGCTACCAGTTCGCCCGCATCGTGTTCCCGCAGGCCCTGCGCTCCATCGTGCCCAGCTACGTCAACCAGCTGATCGGGCTCGTCAAGGCCACCTCGCTGGTGTTCTACGTGTCACTGCTGGACCTGTTCGGCTCGGTGCAGAGCCTGGGCGCCACCTACCCCGGGGACGTGGTGCCGCTGCTGCTGGTCGCCACCGCCTGGTACGTGGCCTTGACCAGCGTCGTGTCCGCCGTGCAGTTCTACGTCGAGCGGTACTACGCGCGCGGGGCACAGCGGACCATGCCGCCCACCCCCCTGCAGCGGGCCCGGGCGGGCCTGCGCGAGCTGCGGGCCCGCTTCCGGAAGGAGACCGCGCGATGACCACCACTGCCACGACGGGTCCGCCCGCTGCCATCGAGGTGCACGACGTGCACAAGTGGTACGGCGACCGGCGGGTCCTGGACGGGGTGAGCCTGAACGTCCCGCCGGGCACGGTCACCGCGGTGATCGGCCGCTCCGGCTCCGGCAAGTCGACCCTGCTGCGGGTCGTCAACCACCTGGAGAAGCCAGAGGCCGGTCAGGTCAGCGTGGGCGGCGAGCTGGTCGGCGTACGGAGGCACGGGACCCGGCTCAAGGAGCTGAGCGAACGCGCGATCCTCGCCCAGCGCGCGCGGATCGGCTTCGTCTTCCAGAACTTCAACCTCTTCCCCCACCTCACCGTGCTCGACAACGTGGCCGCGGCGCCGGTGGCGACCGGACGGCTGCCGAGGCCTCAGGCCCGTGCGCTCGCCCGTGAACTGCTGGAACGGGTCGGTCTCGGCAGCCGGGCCGACGCCTACCCGCGGCAGCTCTCGGGCGGGCAGCAGCAGCGGGTGGCCATCGCCCGCGCGCTCGCGCTGCGGCCCGGCGTCATCCTCTTCGACGAGCCGACCTCCGCGCTCGACCCGGAACTGGTCGGCGAGGTGCTGGCCGTCATCAAGGACCTGGCCGGCGGCGGGACCACCCTTCTGATCGTCACGCACGAGATCGGCTTCGCCCGCGAAGTCGCCGACGAGATCGTCTTCCTGGACGACGGCCGGATCGTCGAGCAGGGCCCGCCCGAGCAGGTCCTGGACGACCCGGTCCACCCCCGGACGCGGGAGTACCTGAGCAAAGTGCTCTGACCGCCTGCCCCGCCCCGTACCCCCTGCCCCGCGAGTCGAAGGAACGTCACCGATGCACCACCTGAAACCACTGCGCAGAGCCCTCGCCACTGCGGCCGCCGCCGCGACCCTCGTCGCCGGGCTCACCGCCTGCGGCGGCAAGAGCGCAGCCACCGGAGCCGGCGGGACAGGTGCCCCGGCGGGCACCGTCACGGTCACCGTCGGCGTCCTGTCCAACGGCGCCGCGCAGCAGACCGACCTCACCGTCCCGGTCGAGGAGTCCCTCCGGGCGCAACTGCCCGAGGCCGTCCGTGAACGGGGGGAACTCGTCATCGGGGTGGGCGCGCTGCCCGCCGGGTTCCCGCCGCTGGCGTACGTCGGCACCGACCAGAAGACCCTGACCGGCGCGGAGCCGGACCTCGGACGGCTGGTGGCCGCAACGCTCGGGCTGAAGCCGGTGGTGAAGAACTCCACCTGGGAGAACCTGTTCGTCGGCATCGACAGCGGCAAGGTCGACGTGGCCTTCACCAACGTCACCGTCACCGAGGAGCGGAAGAAGAAGTACGAGTTCGCCTCGTACCGGCAGGACAACCTGGCCTTCGAGGTGCTGAAGGACAACCCCTGGAACTTCGGGGGTGACTACCGCAACCTCGCGGGCAAGACGGTCGCGGTCGCCCGGGGCACCAACCAGGAGAAGATCCTCCTGGAGTGGCAGGCGAGACTGCGGTCCGAGGGCAAGGACATCGACGTCAAGTACTTCCCGGACAGCAACAGCACCTACCTGGCGCTCAGCGGCAAGAAGATCGACATCACCTTCGTGCCGAACCCGTCCAGCGCCTACCACATCACCCAGACCGCCAACAGCGCCGCGCCGACCCGGAACGCGGGTCAGTTCTCCGGCGCGGGGGAGACCCTCCAGGGGCTGATCGCGGCGACCGCCAAGAAGGACAGCGGGCTGGCCGAGCCCGTCGCGGCCACGATCAACCACCTGATCCAGAACGGGCAGTACGCGAAGCTGCTGGCGGCCTGGAACCTGTCCGAGGAGGCCGTGAAGACCTCCGCGGTCAATCCGCCCGGCCTGCCCCTGACCAACTCCTGAGCCACCGATGCCACCCCCACGTCCTGGACAATCCCGCCTTGGCCTCGCGGTCCGGACACCGGGCAACAAGGCTGCCAAATTCCCTTAACGCTGCGGTCATTGTGCCGCTGTTCCGTACGGCATAGCGTTTTTTCGAGGCGGTCCGGAAAATTTCCGAAACCGTTTCCCCGACTGCCCCGTCCTTTCTCTCCTTCACCACGGTCGATCAGAAAGGCGTTGTTCGACGTGTCCGAACTGCACCTCGCCGTCGCGCTCGACGGCGCCGGCTGGCACCCGGCTGCCTGGCGGGAGCCGGGCGCCCGGCCCGCTGAACTGTTCACGGCCCGGTACTGGGCCGACGTCGTCGCCGAGGCGGAGGCCGGGCTGCTGGACTTCGTCACCTTCGAGGACGGTCTGGCCCTCCAGTCGTCCGCGGCGGCGGAACCCGACGCGCGCACGGACCGGGTGCGCGGGCGGCTGGACGCGGTGCTGACCGCCGCCAGGATCGCGCCGCTGACCCGGCACATCGGTCTGGTCCCGAGCGTGACGGCCGCGCACACCGAGCCCTTCCACATCTCGAAGGCGATCGCCACGCTCGATTACGTCAGCCGGGGCCGGGCGGGCCTGCACGTACAGACTTCGGGACTGCCGTACGAGGCACGGCACTTCGGGCGCCGCGAGTTCCCCGCGCCGGTGGGCGAGCTGGCCGAGGAGGCCGCCGACCACGTGGAGGTGGTGCGCCGGCTGTGGGACAGCTGGGAGGACGACGCGGAGATCCGGGACGTGGCCACCGGCCGGTTCGTCGACCGCGACAAGCTGCACTACATCAACTTCGAGGGACCGCACTTCAGCGTCCGGGGGCCGTCGATCACCCCGCGTCCTCCGCAGGGCCAGCCCCTGGTCACGGCCCTGGCCGGTACGACAGCCCCCCGGACCGGTCTGGTCGACCTCGTGTACGTCACCCCGCGCGACCTGGACGAGGCACGGGCCGCGGCCGCCGTGCTGCCCCCGCCGCCCGGCCCCCGGCACGTCTTCGCCGACCTCACCGTGTTCCTGGACGAGGACGGCCCGGCGGCCGCCGCCCGCCGCGACCGGCTCGACCGGGTCGCAGGCGCCCCGGCCCCCACCGACGCCGCCACGTTCGACGGGACCCCCGCCGAGCTCGCGGACCTGCTTCAGGAGTGGCGGGAGACGGGCCTGACCGGTTTCCGGCTGCGTCCCGGTGTCATCGCCCACGACCTGCCCGCCATCACCCGCCGGCTGGTGCCCGAGCTCCAGCGGCGCGGCGTGTTCCGCAGTACGTACGAGGCATCCTCGCTGCGCGGGCTGCTGGGCCTGGAACGCCCCGCCAACCGCTACGCCGCCGCAGCCCTCACGGCCTGACCTCGGATCCGGAACCGGAAGGACACCATGAGCACCAAGCCGCTCAAGCAGATCCATCTCGCGGCCCACTTCCCCGGGGTCAACAACACCACGGTGTGGAGCGACCCCGCGGCCGGCAGCCACATCGAGTTCGACTCCTTCGTCCGCTTCGCGCAGACCGCCGAACGCGCCAAGTTCGACTTCCTCTTCCTCGCCGAAGGGCTCCGCCTGCGCGAACAAGGCGGCAAGATATACGACTTGGACGTGGTCGGCAGGCCGGACACCTTCACCGTGCTCGCCGCGCTGGCCGCCGTCACCGAGCACCTCGGCCTGACCGGCACCATCAACTCCACCTTCAACGAGCCCTACGAAGTGGCCCGCCAGTTCGCCTCCCTGGACCACCTTTCCGAGGGCCGGGCCGCCTGGAACGTGGTCACCTCCTGGGACGCCTTCACCGGGGAGAACTTCCGCCGCGGCGGATTCCTGCCCCGTGAGGACCGCTACACCCGGGCCCAGGAGTTCCTGGCCACCGCGACCGAGCTGTTCGACTCCTGGGACGGCACCGAGGTCACCGCCGACCCCGTCTCCGGCACCTTCCTGCGCGACGCACGCGCCGGGGCCTTCGCCCACCAGGGCCGCCACTTCGACATCGAGGGCCGCTTCAACGTGCCGCGCAGCCCCCAGGGCCGTCCGGTGGTCTTCCAGGCCGGCGACTCGGACGAAGGCCGCGAGTTCGCCGCCGCATCCGCCGACGCCATCTTCGGCCGGTACGCAACCCTGGAGGAAGGCCGGGAGTTCTACGCCGACGTCAAGGGACGCCTGCCCCGGTACGGCCGCCGCCCGGATGACCTGCTGATCCTGCCGGCCGCCACGTTCGCCCTGGCCGACACAGACGCCCAGGCCCGCGAACTCGCCCACGAGGTACGGCGCTCCCAGGTCAGCGGGGCCACCGCGATCAAGTACCTGGAACACGTCTGGAACCGCGACCTGTCCGACTACGACCCGGACGGACCGCTCCCGGACGTCGACCCCGAACCCGGCGAGAACACCATCGCCCTCGGCCGCGCGAGCGTACGGCAGTTCCGCGACCCGCTGGCCACCGCGCGTCAGTGGCGCGAGCTCGCCGAGGCCAAGAACCTCTCCATCCGCGAGCTGGTGATCGCCACCACCGCCAAGCAGACCTTCGTCGGCTCTCCCGCGACCGTCGCCGAGTCCATCAACAGCCTGGTGCAGGCGGACGCCGCGGACGGCTTCATCCTGGTCCCCCACATCACCCCGGACGGACTGGAGGGCTTCGCCGACACCGTCGTCCCCCTCCTTCAGGAACGCGGCGTCTTCCGCAGCGAGTACACCGGCACCACCCTGCGCGACCACCTCGGACTCGACGTGCCGGCGGTCCGGCGGATCCCCGATCCCCCCTTCGCCGATCTGTAAGGAGACCCGGCCATGTCCGGCATCCCGCTCGGGGTCCTCGACCTCATCCCGATCCCCTCCGGCTCCACCGCCGCCGACGCCCTGCACAACAGCATCGATCTGGCCCGGCAGACGGAACGACTCGGCTACGCCCGCTACTGGTTCGCCGAGCACCACCTCAATCCCGGTGTCGCCGGGACCTCCCCGGCGGTGGTGCTGGCCCTGACCGCCTCCGCCACCTCCACGATCCGGATCGGCTCCGGGGCCGTACAGCTCGGGCACCGCACGGCGCTGTCCACGGTCGAGGAGTTCGGCCTGATCGACGCCCTGCACCCGGGCCGCCTCGACTTGGGCCTGGGCCGCTCGGCGGGCCGGCCTCCGCAGCGGGCCGGGGAGGCGGAGCCCTTCGTCGGACACACCCCGAACGGGCTGCGCATCCCGGAGCGCTTCTCCTTCGCGCACGTGGCGGGCCATCCCCGGTTCGTGCTCCAGCAGAAACTGCTGAACCTGCCCGGTGCCCAGCCGCAGGACTACGGCGAGCAGGTTGACGACGTCCTCGCGCTGCTGCGCGGCGAGTACCGGTCCGACGAGGGCATCGAGGCGCACGCCGTCCCCGGCGAGGGGGCCGACGTACAGGTGTGGATCCTGGGCAGCAGCGGCGGCCAGAGCGCCGAGACGGCCGGCCGCAACGGCCTGCGGTTCGCCGCGAACTACCACGTGAGCCCGGCGAGCGTGCTGGAGGCGGCCGAGGGCTACCGGGCCGCGTTCAAACCCTCCGCCGAACTGGACCGCCCGTACGTCACCGTGTCCGCCGACGTGGTCGTGGCCGAGGACGACGCCACGGCCCGCGAACTGGCCGCCGGATACGCGCCCTGGGTACGCAGCATCCGCACGGCCGAAGGCGCCATCCCCTTCCCGTCCCCGGCAGAGGCGCGGGCGCTGACAGGCCCCTGGACGGACGCAGACCGGAAGGTGGTGGCCGACCGGGTGGAGACGCAGTTCGTCGGCTCGCCGCGGACCGTCGCCGATCACCTCGAACGGCTCCAGGAGGCCACTCGTGCCGACGAGCTGCTGATCACCACGATCACGCACGACCACGCCGACAGGGTCCGCTCCTACCGCCTCCTCGCCGAGGAATGGCGCCGCCGCTGACGTGCCAGCCGGGCCGCGCGGGGCGACGTTCCCCTCCCCCCTGGCCTGGCCTGGCCGTCCCCGACCCGCTGCCTGGCCTGGCCGTCCTCGACCCGCTGCGACCACGTCTTGCCGCGCTGTCTTCCACGACCTCCGCAACGCTCTGCGGGTGCCTGAGGGCCGTTCGCCCCGGGGTCGGCGCGGCGGACGGGGCGAGGAGATGCCGGTCTCGAGCGGCCGGGGCTGGGCGGTGCCGTGGCTGCGACCACCGCCCGGCCCGGAGCGCATCGGCGCGCAGTCCGGTGCCGATGAGGACCAGCTCCTGGCACCGGGCGGTGTCCGGTCTGCGGGCCCCCAAGGCTCGAATGATGGTCAGGAGGCCGCTCGGGACGCGTAGGCGCGGATGTCGGCGTCGGGGTCGGTGGTGGCCGCGGCGAGGGCGGTGCGGGCTTCGGGGACGGCGCGGTGGGAGAGGAGGGAGAGGACGGCGGCCTTGCGGACGTCCGCGTTCGGATCGGCCAAGGTCTTGGCGAGGGCGGGGACCGCCTCGGCGGACAGGGCCGAGCGCAGGGCGGTTGCGGCGCCGGCCCGGACCTGCCATGCGGGGTCGGCGAGTGCCGCCGCGGCCCGTGCGGCGTACGCGGGCGGGCATCCCGTTGCGGCCAGGGCGCCCAGGGCGGCGGCCCGGACCAGTGGGTCGGGATCGTCCAGGAGGGGGTCGAGGGGGTCCGGCGCCGGAGCGTGTACGGCCGCGAGGCCACGGGCCACCGCGACCCGGACCTCACGGGCCGGGTCCGTGGCGGCCACCGCCAGTTCCGCCGCCGCGTCCACCGAGACCAAGGCGCGGACGGCGGTGGCGCGGACCTCGATGTCGGCGTCGCAGAGCGCGGCGGCGTACACCCCGGCGTCGCCCAGCCGCAGCGTCCGCAGCACGTCGAGGGCGGCGGTCCGGACGACCGGGTCGGTGCTTTCCAGCGCCGCCCGCAGCCCGTGCCCCAGCTCTGCTTCGGCGGGCAGTACTTCCACCAGCTCGCGCAGCGCTGCCGCCGCGGCGGCCCGGACCCGGGGTGCGGTGTCCCGCAGGCACGTGGCGAGCGCGGGCCCGGTGCCGGTCGGCACGGTCTCGCCGAGGGCGGCCACGGCCGCTGCGCGCACCGCGGGATCGGCGTCCGCCAGGTAGGGACGGAGCGCGTCCAGGTCGGGGGACTCCTCGGCGAGGGAGAGGAGGCGGAGAAGGGCAGGGCTGGGCGCGGACACCTCCGGAGCCTCGGTCGGCGTCCCCGCCGGTACCGGCGGGCGGGCGGCGGGCGCGGCGTCCCGCGGGCCGGCCGTGGCCACGGGCACCAGCGTGACCTCGCCCAGTCGGCGCTCCGGCCCCGCTTCCGGGGTGAACTCCGGCACCGGGACCGCGTACGGTTCGACGGGTCGCGCGGTGAACTCCATGGCCCCGGACGGCGACTTGCGCAGGTCGAGGTGGTGCAGCCAGTCGGCGTCGTCGCGCGCGGGGTGGTCCAGCCGCTCGTGGTACAGGCCCCAGCGGGACTCGGTGCGGGCCAGCGAGGACCGGGCGGCCATCTCCGCGCAGTCCCGGATGAAGCTCACCTCGGCGCACCGCATCAGCTCGTGCGCCGTCAGCGCCCCCATCCCGGCGATCTCCTCGGACATGCGGGTGAACGCCTCCACCGCCAGGGACAGCTTCGCGCCCGTCTTCGGCGGTGCGACGTAATCGTTGACGAACCGCCGGAGTTTGTACTCCACCTGCGGCTGCGGCGGCCCGTCCGGATGGCGCAGCGGCCGGTAGACGAGCTCGTGGGCGGCGGCCAGCTGGGTCTGCGGCAGTTCCCCCTCGTACGTTCGGTACTGTGCGGCGTCCTCGCCGGCCAGGTCGCCGAAGACGAACGCGCCGATCATGTAGTTGTGCGGCACGCAGGCCAGGTCACCGGCTGCGTACAGCCGGGGCACCGTGGTGCGGGCGTGTGCGTCCACCCGTACGCCGGAGGCGGAGTGCCCGCCGCACAGCCCGATCTCCGAGATGTGCATCTCGATGTCGTGGGTGCGGTAGTCGTGGCCGCGGCCCTCGTGGAAGGTGCCGCGGGTCGGCCGCTCCGTGGTGTGCAGGATCGATTCGACGGAGGCGATGGTCTCCTCGGGCAGGTGGCTGAGCTTGAGGTACACCGGGCCCCGGTCGGAGGCGAGTTCCTCCGCGAACTCGGCCATCATCTGCCCCGACCAGTAGTCCGACTCCACGAACCGCTCGCCGTGCCGGTTGACCTGGTAGCCGCCGAACGGGTTCGCGACGTACGCGCAGGCGGGCCCGTTGTAGTCCTTGATCAGCGGGTTGATCTGGAAGCACTCGATCCCGGTGAGCGCGGCACCCGCGTGGTAGGCCATGGCGTAGCCGTCGCCCGCGTTCGTGGGGTTCTCGTACGTCCCGTACAGGTACCCGGATGCGGGCAGCCCGAGCCGGCCGCACGCACCGGTGGCGAGGATCACCGCGCCCGCCCGGACGGTCACGAACTCCCCGGTGCGGGTGTTGAAGCCGGCCGCGCCGATCGCCCGGCCGTCGTCCGGGTGGGTGAGCACCCTCACCGGCATGACCCGGTTCTCGATCCGGATCCGTTCGCGCATCTCGCGTCGTCGCAGCTGCCGGTAGAGGACCTTCTTGACGTCCTTGCCCTCCGGCATCGGCAGCACGTACGAGCCCGACCGGTGGACCTGGCGGACCGCGTACTCGCCGTGCTCGTCCTTCTCGAACTTCACCCCGTACGACTCCAGGCGCTGGACCATGGCGAAGCCGCGGGTCGCGGTCTGCCGGACCGTGGACTGGTCCACGATGCCGTCGTTGGCGCGGGTGATCTCGGCGACGTAGTCGTCGGGTTCGGCCCGGCCCGGGATGATCGCGTTGTTGACGCCGTCCATGCCCATGGCCAGCGCGCCGGAGTGCCGTACGTGGGCCTTTTCCAGCAGCAGCACCTGTGCACCGCGTCCGGCCGCGGTCAGTGCGGCCATGGTGCCGGCGGTTCCGCCGCCGATGACGAGGACGTCGCAGGAGAGTTCCGTCGCGTCGGCGAGGGCGGGGATGGCCAGGGGGGCGTCCACCAGGGTGTCCACGGGGTGCCTTTCAGAGGGATTCGAGGATGTGGCGGCGCAGTTCGGCGGTGCCGGGGTCGTGCTGCGCGTCGCGTGTACGCGGGTGCGGTACGTCCAGCACCTCGCCGGTGGCCAGCAGGGCGACCCGGTCTCCGAGGTGGAGGGCTTCGTCCACGTCGTGGGTGACGAAGACGACGGTCGCGCCCGTGCCGGCCAGGATGTCCACGAGCAGGTCCTGCATCTCGGCGCGGGTGTGCGCGTCGAGCGCGCCGAAGGGTTCGTCCATCAGGACGACGCGGGGCCGGCCGGCCAGGGCCCGGGCCAGCTGGACGCGCTGGCGCTGGCCGCCGGACAGCTGGTGCGGCAGCTTGTGCACGTGCTCGGCCAGACCGACCCGCTCCAGCCAGTCGGTCGCGTCCCGGCGCCGTTCGGCTCGGGGGACCCGGCGGATCGCCAGGGGCAGTTCGACGTTGGCGCGGACGGTGCGCCAGGGCAGCAGGGCATCGTGCTGGAAGACCAGCGCCCGGTCGGCGGCGGGCCGGGCGATCGTTTCGCCGTCCTGTGTGACCTGGCCGTCCAGTGGGGGCAGCAGCCCGGCGAGGGTGCGCAGCAGGGTGGACTTCCCGCAGCCGGACGGACCGACCACGGCCAGCAGTTCCCCCCGTGCGATGTGCAGTGTGACGGTGCCCGGCAGGGCGGCGCCGTCCGCGTGACCGAGCCGTACGCCCTGCAGGGCGAGTGCGGCCCCGGTCGTCGGGGGAGCTTCGGGCAGGGTCGCGGTGCTCATGGGACCGGCTCCTTCCGGGGAACGGTGGGGAGGGGCGCAGTGCGCGTGGCGGCCGGTTCGGTGCCGGTGCGAGCGGAGGCGCGAGCACTGCTGCGCAGCGCCGCCGGACGGCTCGCACCGGCGGCTCCCTGCCCGGCCGGGCGGGGCAGCCAGGCGGTGGCGCGCCGGCCCAGCAGTTCCACCGAGGTCGAGGTGAGCCATCCCAGGGCTCCGATGGTGGCCATGCCGACGAAGACCCCCGGGTAGTCGACGATCGTGTAGGCCTGCCAGGTGCGGTAGCCCACCCCGTACTCGCCGGAGATCATCTCTGCGGAGATCACACAGATCCACGAGACGCCGATGCCCACCGACAGGCCGCCGAAGACGCCCGGCAGGGCGCCCGGCAGCACCACGGAGAACAGCACCCGCAAGCGGCCGCCCCCCATGGTCAGCACGGCCTCTTCCCAGACCGGAGTGAGCGCCCGTACCGCGTGCCGGGTCGAGACCACGACCGGGAAGAAGGCGGCGGCGAAGGTGATGAAGACGATGCCCTGCTCGTTGGTCGGCAGGAGCAGGATGGCCACCGGGACCAGGGCGATGGCCGGTACCGGCCGCGCCACCTCCACCAGCGGGCCCAGCAGGTCGGCGGCCCAGCGGGACCGGGCGATCGCCGTGCCGGCCGCCACCCCCAGCACTGCGGCGAGCAGGAAACCCACCACGATCCGGCGCAGGCTGTGGCCCAGGTCCTCCCAGTACGGGCCGGTGCCCAGCCGGTCGGCGAAGGCGGAGGCCACCTCACCCACCGTCGGGAACTGCTCGAACCGCAGCCACAGGTTGACGTCCAGGGAGGTCAGCAGCTGCCACAGCCCGAGGGCGGCGGCCAGCGAGGCGGCGCGCAGCAGCCAGCGGCCCGCACTCATGACGCGAGGCCCACGGCGTCGGCGTAGCGGATGATCCGTGCCCCGGCATGACCGTCGACGTACCGCTGTGCACTGGCCGCGGTGACGAAGGCGCGCAGCTCGTCGCCGTCCGCCACCCACACCGCCTTGTCGGCGAACCAGAGGGTGCCGGTCAGCGCATCGGGGACGTACGCGGCCCGCACGTCGGCGCCCTTGGCGGCCTTCAGCAGCTCCTTGGGGCTGTCGAAGGTGCGGGTGGTGGGCTGGCCCTGCAGCCACAGCTCGGGCTTGACGGCGCCCGCCTTCGGGTAGGCCGGGGCCTGCACGGCCCGCTTCAGCGGTGCCGGGTCGACGAAGGCGTCCACGTCGACGTCGCCCACCAGCGCGGCCGACTTGAGCACCGGCACGTCCTCCTTCAGCGCGGCGATCAGCTCCGGACGGAGCTCCGGGTCGAAGGTGGCGATGCCGTTGGCGCCGTTGTAGAGGTAGACCACTTCTGCCGGCAGTCCGGTCTCCTTGGCCACCGACTCGGCGGCGGCGACCGGCTGCTCGCGGAGGTAGTCGGTCGCCCGCCGTTGCGCCCTGAGGAAGTCGTCGAGGACCCCGGCCCGTTCCTTGGCGAACTTCTCCCGGACCGTGACCCCGTGGAAGGTCGGCAGGTTCAGTTCCGCCCCGTCGTAGAGGGCCGTGGCGCGCCCCTCGAAGGCCAGCTGGCCGGGCCAGGCGACGAACTGGGAGAGCGCGTCGGCGCTGCCCGCGGCCAGGGCCGACGCGCCCACGCTGGGCTGCTGGTTGAGTTTCTGGATGTCCTTGTCGGCGTCGATTCCCGCTCGCTGGAGGGCCCGGACCAGGGTGCCGTCGGCTGCCGAGCCGACGCTGGTGGACACCCGCTTGCCGCGCAGGTCGGCCAGCGACCGGACGGGCGAGCCGGGGGCGGTCACCACGGTGTTCAGCCCGCCCCGCAGGTTGTACCCCGTGACCGCGACCAGCCGGGTCGGCTGCTTGAGTTCCTTGCCGCGGGCCGCGTTGATCAGCAGGGGGAAATCGCCCATCGAACCGATGTCGATCTTCCCGGCGGTCATCTGGGCGGTGATCGGGGCACCGGTCGCGTAGTCCTGCCACTCGACCTTGTAGGTGGTCCCGTCCTTCTGCCCGCGGGCCTTGAGTTCCTCCTCGAAGTAGCCGAGGGAGCGCAGCAAGGTGCCGGCGGTCACGGTGTTGATGGTCTTCGACTGGTAGCCGACGGTCACCGTGACCTTCTTCCCGGCGGCCTCGCCGTCGGCGGCGGCGGAGGCGCCGCAGGCAGCGGTCAGCGGGAGCAGCAAGGCGAGCGGGAGGAGCGGGCGAAGAAGGAGTCTCTTGCTCTTCATGGGAGTTCGGCCTTTCACCGGAGCAGGTAGGGCATGTTGACGGTGACCGCGCCGGTGGGGCAGCGGGCGGCGCACGGGCCGCAGTACCAGCACTCGTCCACGTGCATGTACGCCTTGCCGTCGTCCTCGCGGATCGCGAGCGAGTCGAGCGGACACATGTCGACGCAGAGCGTGCAGCCGTCGATGCACTTGGACTCGTCGATGGTCACGGGCACGTCGGCGCGCTGCGGAACTAGGGGCATGGCGGTCTCCAAGGGCCCGACAGGGCGGGGGCGGGGAACACGAGGAAGGGACGGAAGGGCAGAGCTCAGGACCCCAGGGACTCAGGGGTCCGAGGACTCGGGGTTCCGAGGACTCGGGGGTCCGAGGACTCGGGGGTCCGAGGACTCAGAGGGAGCGGTGCAGCACACCGCTCATCGTGATGCGGTCGCCACGGAACCGGATGAACTCCAGGTCCACCGGCCGGCCGTCGGGCAGATGGGTCAGCCGCTCCAACATCAGTACGGCGGTCCCGCGCGGGGCCTCCAGCACCGCGGCGGAGTGTGCGTCGGCGTTGACGGCCTCCAGCGTGATCTCGGCATGGCCCAGTGGTCCGCCGGTCAGTGCCTCCAGGAGCCGGAACACGTCCGTGTTCTCCAGGTCGCAACCGAGGAGTTCGCGGCCCACGTCCATGGGCAGGTAGGACAGGTCGAGGGACAGCGGCAGACCGCCCAGGCGGCGAAGCCGCTCGATGCAGAGCACATCGGTGTGCTCGGGCAGGCCGAGCCGGTGGGCAATGGGGCCCGAGGCGGTGACAGGTCCGACGGTACGGACCTCGTTCGTCACCCGGCCGTGCTCGTGCAGCGTTTCGGCCAGGCCCTGGAGGCGGTCCAGGCCGTGCGGGTACTTCTCGCACACCACCACGGTGCCGACGCCGGGTTGCCGGTCGATGAGCTGCTCGCCGCGCAGCAGGTCGAGTGCCTGCCGGACGGTGTTGCGGCTGGTCCGGTAATCGGCGGCGATGGTGTTCTCCAGAGGGAGGACGCCGCGGGGGAAGCCGCCCGTCAGGATCTGATGGCGCAGCAGGTCAGCGAGCTGCCGGGCCTGGTCCGCACGCAGCCGTCGGCGGCGCGCGGCGGCGACCGGTCGGGCGGCGGGGGCGGATTCGGCTGGCATGGAAGGGAACGTACCGGCAGAGTGAGCCCAGTGGTGTTGCTGCAATATTGCGCCACCCGCCGCTCCCCGGGTAACGCTCTGACCTGGGATTTCGTGGGGGGAGTGACTAGATCCGCCACTGTGGCGCCCACATGCTGGACGACCAGTGGCCACGATGCGAGTCAGCGCGCCTCAGGGCTCGTGCAGCTGTGGACTGCCTCCCTCCGCATGCAACAGCACCGGCTCCGTGGGGCGATGCCTCCGCGGAGCCGGTGCTGAAGAGTGCGCTTGCTGTTCTGCCGGGCTCGGGGCCGGACGTCGTACCGCTGTGGTGCGACGGCCGCTGGTGCCGGCGATAGCGGCCCTGCCGGGGAAGTGGGGGCCGGCCCCCGGGTGCGCAGGACGGCCGGGGGAGAGGGTGCGACGCTGGAGTGAGGGGCCCGTGAGCGGAGGTCCGGGGTCCTCTGCGCCGGCCCGGTGGCCGTGTCCCGGTGCGGCTCGAGGGAGGCGACCGGGCGCCGCCGGGCGGCCCTGCCCCGTGGAGCCGCGCCGCCGGGACCAGGACGGCGCGAACGACCCGGAAGAAAGGTGCGTCCCATGCGCACGTCGACCCGTATCGCCGGTGCCCTCACCGGCCTGACCCTCACCCTCGGCGGTGCGGTTCTCTCCGCTCCCGGGGCCCGGGCGGACATCCCCGCTTGTGTACACATGGCCGAACTGGCCGGTGCCACCGATTCCGCCTCCGTCACAGCGGCCTGTAGCCGTGGCGTGTCCGGTGACCTCGAGGGTTGTGTGACCGGGCTGACGGGGGCCGGAGTGGCGGGCGGCGCCGCGACCGGTGCCTGCCGGGCGGCGGCCCTCGAACCGCGATAGCGGACCGTGGGACGACCGCCCGCCGTGACCGACGCGCACGCGGCGTACCGATGGCGGCCGGTCGAGGTCGGCGACGAGCGTCACGCTCCACGCCCGGGAAGTCACCGCCCGAGCAGGCGGCCCGGTCCCGCCTCGCGGGCCCCGTGCGGAGCGCCCATGCTGAGGATGAGGGCGCCGTCGTCTTGAGACCTGTCCTTCCCCCGAGGGCCGAACGAGGGCGCCTGAGAGGAGGAGGAAGCCATGCGCATCCGAAGGATCCTGGGACTCGCTCTGGCCGCGGCAACGCTGGCCGGCATGAGTGCCGTCGGCGCCGTCAGTGCCGGGGCCGCCTCGTCTCCGAACATCTCCAGAGACGACTGCACGGCCGCCGGGGGACAGGTGGTCGCACGCCCCTACGCCGGCTACTACTGCGCCCTGCCTGACGGGACCACGCAGCCGATCACTTGACCTGACGGGACCACGCAGCCGATCACTTGACCGGTCGGCGCACGCCGGCCAACAGTCGAGTCGCCAACCCGTCCGAGCCGAGGCCGAAGCCGTCGGCGCCGCCATCCGGCACGCGGCCCACGACCTACGAGACGACGCCCCAAACAGCATGACCAAGGAGCCGACCGGCACGGTGCACCCGCCGGTCGGCTCCGCCGTGCTCCTCGACGACCCCGCGGACGAGTCCGTCGTTCGGCCCCTCAAGGGCACCGGCTGAAACGCCGAAAAGGACCAAGCGGAGTCGCCCGCCATCGCGTTCCGGTACACCTCCGTGCCCCAGGCCGCCCCGATGACGGCGGTCGCCTACGCCGGCCGACAGGCCCGGAGGAGATCCCGCATGCGCGTCCGCCTGCACCTGACCGCCGTTGCCACCGCTGCGCTCCTGCTCGTCACGGTCACCGGCACGACTCCCGCCGCAGCAGAGGGGAACCCCGACGGCACACCACTGGTCAAGGTGTCCCACGGCGACCCGTACGCGCAGTGCACCATCGGAGCGAGGTCCCCCGAGAGCATCGTCTACCCGGGCACCGAGGTCGAGCCGTACCTTGCTGTCGATCCGCGCGACCCCAAGCGCGTCGTCACCGTCTTCCAGCAGGATCGCTGGAACGACGGTGGCGCCCGTGGCCTGGCGGCCGCGTGGACCACGGACGGCCACACCTTCCACCGCAGCACGTTGCCGTTCAGCCTGTGCGCCCCCGGCGGCGCGGACTACGAACGGGCCTCCGACCCCTGGGTGAGCACCGGACCGGACGGCACGGTCTACGCCGGCGGGGAGGGCGTCGACTTCACGAAGAGCACGCGCAGCGCCCTCCTGACGGTCACGTCCCGCGACGGCGGCCGCACGTGGCAGAACCTCACCACCACGCACGTCGACGAGCAGCCGTTCTTCAACGACAAGCCCTCACTCACCGCCGACCCGATCCGCAACGGCACCGCCTACCAGGTCTGGAACCGCCTCGACAACGACCCGCCCGGCCCCGGCTCCCTCGACGGTCCCGGCTACATCTCCCTCACCCGCGACGGCGGCCGCACCTGGAGCCAGGCCCGGCCGTTCGTCGACACCAGCACCGTGCCCAACACGCAGACCATCGGCCATCTGATCGTCGCCGACCGGCGCACGGGCACCCTTTACGACTTCTTCGACACGATCACCTTCAGCGACGACCTGACCACCGTCCTCGAAGCCCATTACGCGATGGTCACCTCGACGGACGCCGGAGAGACCTGGAGCGCGCCGGTCACCGTGGCACGGGATACCGCCGTACCGGAGGTCGACCCGAACGATCCCACCAAGCTGCTGCGCGCCGCGGCCACCCTGCCCAGCCCGGCCGTCGACCCCGAGACGGGCACGCTGTACATGGCGTACGAGGGCGCGGACTTCTCCGCCGGCGAGTTCAACTCCGTCCAGCTGGTGCGCTCCACCGACGGCGGACGCACCTGGGGGAGCCCCGAGCTGATCAGCCCCGACGGAGTGCCGGCCTTCTCCCCGTCGATCGCTGTCGACGAGCGGGGCACGGTCGCGCTCACCTACTACGACCTGCGCTTCCTCAAGCCGGGCGACACCACCACCCTGCCCACCGCCTACCAGCTGGCCACACTGCCGCACGGAAACCCGGAGCTGCAGACCGAACGACGGATCTCGCGGGTCTTCGACTGGCTGCAGGCGCCGTTCGCCGGGGGTTACTTCCTCGGCGACTACCAAGGTCTGGTTGCGGACGGCGAGGGAGTACGGGCGGTGCTCACCGAGACCCACTCCGGTGCACCACAGAACCGGACGGACGTGTACACCGCCCGTCTGCGCACCCGCTGACCGAAGCGGACGCCGGCCACGGGTGCTCGGGTCTCCTCCGTGCCGAAGGGCCGAACCTCGGCCGCGCGCCGTGCTCGCGCGGGAACGCTCGTGCGGGAGCGCCCCGCGGCGCGTGGCTGCGGGGCGCCTCGGCGCCTGGTAGGAGTTAGTCGACGCGCTGCCCGTCGTACGTACCGCCCTTGCAGATGTTCTCGGTCAGATCGGCCGTTCCGCCGCCCTGCTTGCACTGAGAAGGGGTGACGTCGGACGAGACACCCGGTGCGGTGGCGGCGCTGGCGGTGGCCGCGCCTGTGAGGCCGAGTCCGGCGAGGGCTGCCGTGGTGATGACGGCGGCGAGGATTCGTCGAAGGCGCATGTGTTTCCCCTTTCACGGAATGCCTCAGTTGGGGCACTAGCCAGTTTGATCTTCACCCATCTGGGTGGCACGTCTTATTGCGCCATTCGGGTGACAGCCCCGTCGGACGCGGGGGCGGTGCCCCGACCCGTCGGCCGGCCGCCGCATCGCGTGGTGACCCGTAAAAGTTCCCGGCTCCGGGCAACCCTTTGCGGGGCCTGTGACCACAAGGAGTCAGATCCGGCCGTCTGGTAGCCGGATCCGTCTTTCCTCTGGTGGCATGCAAGGAGAACCCCCCCCATGAAGAACCCCACGAACGGCGGGCGCCGCGGGCGTCACCGCCGTCGCTGGACCGCGACCGGTCTGCTGCTCGGTGTGCCCGCCGTCCTCGGGCCGTATCTCCTGTTCGTGCAGGAGGACTCGCAGGCCGCCACGGTCGACGCCGATGCCTACTACCGGCTGGTTTCCGTACGCAGCGGCAAGGCGCTGGACGTCAACGCCTTCTCCACCGCCGACGGCACCCGCATCCAGCAGTGGACCGACCAGAACACCGCCAACCAGCAGTGGAAACTGCGAGCCACCGGGGACGGTTACTACGAGCTGGTGAACCGCAACAGCGGCAAGGTGCTGGGCATAGCGGGTGATTCGTCCGCCCTGGCGGCCGCCGCCGAGCAGCAGACCGACAGCTCCTCCACCTCCCAGGAATGGCGGATGGACGAGGTGAGCGGTTCCGGCGCCGTCGTCCTCACCTCCCGCAGGAGCGGCCAGGTCCTGGACGTCTCCGGCGGCTCCACAGCTGACGGCGCGGCAGTCATCCAGTATCGCGGCCACGGCGGCACCAACCAGCAGTGGAAGCTGGTGAAGACGGCCGGGAGCCAGGCGCCCGGATCCGGACCGTATACGTGGCGAAACGCCCAGGTGGTGGGCGGCGGTTACGTCACCGGGCTGGTGTTCAACCCGCGGGAGAAGGGCCTGCTGTACGCGCGCACCGACATGGGCGGCGCCTACCGCTGGGACACCGCGGCCGAGCAGTGGATCCCGCTGACCGACTGGCTCGGCGAGAAGGACTGGAACCTGCTCGGCATCGATGCGCTGGCCACCGACCCCGTCGACCCGGGCCGCCTCTACCTCGCCACGGGCACCTACACCAACGACTGGGCGGGCAACGGCGCGATCCTGCGCTCCACCGACCGCGGACGCACCTTCCAGCGCACCGACCTGCCGTTCAAGCTGGGCGGCAACGAGGACGGCCGCGGGGCGGGCGAACGGCTGGCGGTCGACCCCGCGGACAACGGCACCCTGCTGCTGGGCACCCGCAAGAACGGGCTGTGGCGCAGTACCGACCACGGCGCGACCTGGAGCCAGGTCCCCTCCTTCCCCGTCAAGGACGGGGCGGGCAGCGGTGCGGGCATCTCTTTCGTAACGTACGGCCCGGCCGGCAGCAAGACGGTCTACGTCGGCGTCGCCGACAGGTCCACCTCCCTCTACCGCTCCACCGACGGCGGCAGCACCTGGCAGGCCGTCCCCGGTCAGCCCACCGGACAGATGCCGCAGCACGGCGTGCTCTCCGGTGACGGCTCGCTGTACCTGACGTACACCAACGCCCTCGGCCCCAATGGGGTGACGGCGGGTTCGGTGTGGAAGCACACACCCGCCGGCGGGGCGTGGAAGGACATCTCCCCGTCCCAGGGCAGCTACGGGTTCTCCGGCCTGTCCGTCGATCCGCGCAAGCCCTCCACGGTGATGGTCACCACCCTCGGCCGGTGGTGGCCCGAGGACGAGATCTACCGGACCACCGACGGCGGCACGACCTGGAAGGCCCTGGCCGACAAGTCGGTGCGGGACGCCTCCGCCGCTCCGTACGTCGGTACGGGCACCGGGCACTGGATGACCGCCCTGGCCATCGACCCCTTCGACTCCGGGCACGTGCTGTACGGCACCGGCAGCGGCATCCTGCGCAGCAGGGACGCGGGCGCCTCCGACAGCGGCGGCACCAGCCACTGGAGCGTGGGTGCCCGAGGGCTGGAGGAGACCGCGCTGCTGGACGCGATCGCCCCGCCCGGCGGCGCCCACGTCATCACGGCCATGGGCGACCTGGGCGGATTCCGCCACGACTCCCTGACCGAGGTGCCCGCCGGGCGACTGAAGAACCCGATGATGACCAACAGCACCGACATCGATTTCGCACAGTCCAACCCTGCGGTGATGGTCCGCGTCGGCCGTGGCGGCGACAAGGACGGCGCCTACTCCACCGACGGCGGCCGCAGCTGGAACGGCTTCACGTCCGAACCGGTGGCCGGCGCCGACAGCGGCCACGTGACGCTCGCGGCGGACGGCTCCACCGTCGTCTGGACGCAGGCCGGTCAGGTCCCGTACCGCTCGACCGACAAGGGGGCGAGCTGGTCGAAGGTCGGCGGACTGGGCGCCGACGCCATGGTCGTCGCCGACCGCTCCTCGGCCAAGACCTTCTACTCACTGGCCGGCGGCACGCTCTACGCCAGCACCGACGGCGGGGCCACCTTCGCCGCCCGGGCCGCCAATCTGCCCGCCGACGGCCGGCTCAAGGCCGTCCCCGGAGTCGCGGGGGACCTGTGGATCACCGGCGGCGGGCAGGGGCTGCTGCACTCCACCGACGGCGGCCGCACCTTCACCCGGCTCACCACCGTGCAGTCCGCCTCCGCCCTCGGCTTCGGCAAGCCCGCGCCGGGCGCCTCCTACCAGGCCCTGTACCTGATCGGCACCGTCAAGGACGTCAGCGGCGTCTTCCGGTCCACCGACCAGGGCGCCACCTGGCTCCGCGTCAACGACGACGCCCACCAGTGGGGCAGCATCGGAGGCACCGGCGTCATCACCGGCGACCCCGACACCTTCGGCCGCGTCTACGTCGGCACCAACGGACGCGGCCTCCAGTACGGCGACCCGTCCTGACCCCACGCCCGAGCGGGGCCGCAGGCACATACCGGCCTGCGGCCCCGCCATGACCGAGGGACCTGGAGCGAGAGGGTGAACCGGTGCACGGCGGTCGACACGGACGGCAGCTTCGGCCCCCGAAGGACACCTTCCTGGGGTCAGGTGCGGGTCCAGCGCTGGTTGCTGCCGTTCGAGCAGGAGTAGAGCTGGATCAGGGTGCCGTTGGCGGTGCCGTTGGCGGTGGCGTCGAGGCAGAGGCCGGACTGGACGCCGACGATGGATCCGTCGGAGTTGAGGCGCCACTTCTGGTTGTCGCCACCCCAGCAGCTGTAGATCTGGACCTTGGTGCCGTTGCCGGTGCCGGCGGCGTCCAGGCACTTGGTGCCGTAGACCCTGAGTTCACCTGCGGCGGTGTAGGTCCACTGCTGGTTGGTGCGGTTGTTGCAGTCCCACAGGTTGAGCTGGGTGCCGTCGGTGGTACTGGCGCCGGGCACGTCCAGGCAGCGGCCCGACCCGATGCCCTTGATCTGTCCGGAACCGGGCGAGGGAGTAGGGGAGGCGGCGTTGAGTGCGTTGAGGACGGAGGTGTAGGCGGGCTTCTTGGTGCCGTTGCCGTTGAACAGCAGCGGCGCGTGCTCCGGTCGCCAGGAGTCGGTGTCGCGCACGCCCCAGACGGTGATGCCGAGGCAGCGCGGGACGGCCAGGCAGTCGTTGGTCACGTTGGCGTAGGTCGTGGCCGAGGCTCCCTGGATGTCGAGTTCGGTGATGGCCACATCGACGCCGAGGGCGGCGAAGCTCTGCAGGGTGGTGCGGAAGTTGCTGTTGTAGGGGCTGTCGTTGTTGAAGTGGGACTGGAAGCCGACGCAGTCGATCGGCACGCCGCGCTGCTTGAAGTCCCGGACCATGGCGTACATGGCCTGCGTTTTGGCCCAGGTCCAGTTCTCGACGTTGTAGTCGTTGTAGCAGAGCTTGGCGGCCGGGTCGGCGGCGCGCGCGGTGCGGAAGGCGACCTCGATCCAGTCGTTGCCGGTGCGCTGCAGATTGGAGTCGCGCCGGCCTCCCGAGCTGCCGTCGGCGAAGGCTTCGTTCACGACGTCCCACTGGACGATCTTGCCCTTGTAGTGGGCCATCACGCCGTTGATGTGGTTCGTCATCGCCTGGCGCAGTGCGCTGCCGCTGAGGTTCTGCATCCAGCCGGGCTGCTGGGAGTGCCAGGCCAGGGTGTGGCCGCGCACCTGCTTGCCGTTCTGCACCGCCCAGTTGTAGACGCGGTCGCCGGCGGTGAAGTTGAACTGGCCCTGCTGGGGTTCGGTGGCGTCGATCTTCATCTCGTTCTCGGGTGTCACCGAGTTGAACTCGCGGCCCGCGATCGTCGTGTACGCCGAGTCGCCCAGCCTGCCCGAGGCGACGGCGGTGCCGAAGTAACGGCCGCTCTGCGCCGCCGCGCCACCCAGCGTGCTCTCGGCGGCGTGTGAGGTCAGCGGAGCCACCAGCACGGCGGCCGAACCGAGGACGGCGACGACCAGGGCCGTACAAAGACCCCCGATCTTCCGGCGGACGGTAAGTGGGGAAATGGCATGTGAGCCCATGAAAGAGCCTCCAGGACAGAATGCGACAGAATGCACGGAAGGAGGGGAACGCGGCAGAGTCAATCCGCGTGAACGATGCCCGCGCCCGGGCCGGCTCGCCGAAGACCGGGCTGCTCGCCCGCTGCACGTCGGCGGCCTTGCCGAAGCCGGCCTGGCCGTACCTCACTGTTCGGCGGGGACAACGCCCGACGAGGTGGGGCCCCGGTCAGCGCAGGACCGTGTTGAACTCCATTGCGGGGTTGGCATTGCGGACGAGGGACGTGGCCTGGTCGGGCCACCACACGCCGGCCGCGGGATCGACGATGCCGTACTCCGGGTCGATGGTGCCGCCCGGGATGCTGCGGTTGCACTGGCCGTCGGACTGGCCGACGGTCTTGATCCACAGATAGGCGTCGACGAGCGGGACGCGCGTGTTTGCGGTCGGCCGGGCGCCTATGCCGCGCCCCGGAGCGTTGCACCAGGTCTGCGGGTCGCCGCTGTACTTGCCTGCGGGCGGAGTCCAGGCGCCCCGGCCGTTGCGGCTGGTGTCGACGACGAGGTGCGTGAGCTCCTGCGCCGGCGGGGCGCCGACGTTCTGCTGGAACCACCGGTCGCTCCAGTGCCAGGTGGACGGGTCGTCCACGTTCACGGAGTTTCCCGGCTGCCCGTCGTTCGGTGCTGACGGGGAGTAGTACTGGCTCGCGCACCATTCGGGGTGCCCCTTGGCCCAGTCCGGGCCCTTGGTGGCGAACCACAGGCACTGGGAGACCCAGGTGCCGTAGTGGGTGGACTGGTCGGTGTCCAGATGGTTGGAGACGTTCAGCGAGAAGCCCTGAGTGCGGGTGACACCGGCCTTGAGGAGGCGTTGTGCGATGTCGCCGACGCTCCGCCAATGGCTGTTGCCGGCGTCCAGGTAGACGACGCTGTTCGGCTGCCGCTCCAGGGCGTCGATGGCGTGGTTGAGGTCGGCGAAGCGTCCTGTGGTGATCGCGCCGGTGGGATCGCTGCCGGGACCGCAATCGGAGGGCAGGTTGGCCAGCCCGTCCGGTTCGAGGACGACGACGGCCTTGCCGCGGCCGAGCCCCCGGGCGAAGGCGCTGATCCAGGCCTGGTACTCGGCGTCCGACTGCGCACCGCCGGAGGAGTACTGGGAGCAGTCGCGCAGCGGGATGTTGTAGGCCACCAGGACGGGAACCGTCCCGGTGCGCTCGGCGCGCCGTACCAGCTCGCGCACGCGGGATTCGACCTGCTCCGGGGAGCCGTCGGTGAACCAGGCGGCCTCCGGCCAACTGGCCAGCTTCGCCATGGACGTGGCGCCCTCGAAGTCCCCGTGGAGGAGGTCGGTGACGGCCTGGTGGGCCGCGTCGCTGCCGGGATCGACGTAGAAGCGGGTGTGCGCGGGAAGCGTGTGGGGGGCCGGCCCGGAGCCCGGCGCGGCAGAGGCCGGGGCGACGGCGCCGAGGAGCAGCGTGAGCGCGCTCGCTGCCAGGACTAATCGGTGCAGGGGGATGCGCACGGGGTTCCTTCGGTAGGGGGGTTCGGGTCGCGGGCCCTGGCGTCGGACCGCGTGGCGGTCGGGCCGGCGCCGGCGCCCGGTCTTCGGCGAGCGGAGGAAGGGGTCAGTAGCCGTAGATCATCTTGTAGGCGACCTCCGGCAGGAACTGACCGGCCGAGGAGCCGGCCCCGACGCCGCAGTTGCCGTCGGACTCGCCCGGGATCTTGATCCACAGCAGCATCTCGCCGCCGCCGCCGCGCTGGCTGGGAGTGCCGATCCGGCGGCCGGCGGGGTTGCACCACTGGCCGTTGGAGCCGTTGCCGTTGCGGCTGGTGTCGACGACGAACGGCTTGGTGTAGCCGTAGGAGGCCAGGGCGGAGTTGACCGCGTTGCCGTAGGACGTGTTCTGGTCGGTGGTGAAGTAGTTGGAGACGTTCAGCACGAAGCCGCGCGCCCCGCTGACACCGGCGGCGTTGAGCTGCCGCGCCATGGTCGAAGCGTCGATCCAGCCGGAGTTCCCGGCGTCGAGGTAGACCCAGGTGTTCGGTGCCTTGGCCTTGAACTGGACGATGGCGAACTTCAGCATGGCGTTGCGCTCGGCCATCTGGTCCGCCGTCATACAGCTCTCGTGGCCGAGCGCGTCGGGTTCGAGGACGACGACGGCCGGGCGGCTGCCGATGCCACTGGCGAAGGCGGCGATCCAGGACTCGTACGCGGCGCGGCTCCCGGCGCCGCCGCCGGAGTGACCGGCGCAGATGTCCCGATGGGGGATGTTGTACGCGACCAGGATCGGCAGCTTGTCGTAGGAGTCCGCGCGGCCGACGTAGGCGCCGGTGGCCGTGCCGATGTCTCCGCTCCAGTTGCCGAACCAGCGGGCTGCCGGGGTGTTGGCGATGGATGTCCGTATCGCCGCCGCCCGCCCGTCGCCGGGGTTCGCGTTGACCCACCGCAGGGCGGAGTTGTCGGGGTCGGCGTAGAAGCCGCTGGTCATGGTGGTCGGGTCGGCGGCGTACGCCGGACCGGCGTTGATCAGGGCGAGACCGGTGGCGAGGACACCGGCCAGCAGGGCGGATGCAGCTCGGACGGATGTGCGCATGGTTCTTCCTCCGGTCAGTGGGGAAGTGGAAGCGCTTCCAGTTTTGCTGTGGGTCGGACCGCGCTGATGGGATGATTGGGTCCGTCGTCAGGGCGTGTCAAGAGGTTGAACGTAGAACGGCCCGCGTGGGCCGGTAGCACGCGATGGCTTGGAAGCGCTACCGAATCGAGACCAAGGGTGCCGTCCGCGCGCAGGCCGAAGTCGGGGCGGGCCATGGAAACATGACCGTTGTTCGCCGTCCGCGTGAGCCCGAGGAGCCGTTCTTCCATGGAACCGTCACCCAAGCGCATGCCGACTCTCGACGAGGTGGCTGCACGAGCCGGCGTGTCGCGCACAGCGGCCTCCCGCGTGATCAACAATGCCCCGCACGTCAGCCGCGCCAAGCGGGAAGCAGTCCAACGGGCGGTGCGCGAGCTCGATTTCGTGCCCAATCCCTCCGCGCAGGCCCTGGCGTCCCGCAGGGTCGGAGCGGTGGTGCTGGCAGTCTCCAGCGACGAGCCGGGTCTGTTCGCCGACCCGTTCTTCGCGGAGGTCGTCGTCGGCGTCAGCACGGCGCTGGAACAGACCGAACTCGAACTGATCCTGCTGCTGGCCAACACCCCGCGCGGCCGGGAGCGGTTCGAGCGGTTGCTGCGCTCCCGTCGGGCCGACGGCGTCATGCTGATGGCGCTGCGCGGCGACGATCCCCTGGGACGCCTGTGCGAGGACGTCGATCTCCCCGTCGTCTTCGGCGGACTCCCGCTCACCGGGGAGCCCACGTGGTACGTGGACGCCGACAACCGGGGCGGTGCCCGGCTGGCCGCCGAGCACTTCGTGCGCACGGGCCGCCGACGGCCCGTCATGATCACCGGACAGGTGGACGCCAGAGCCTCCGTTGCACGGGAGCAGGGCTTCACCGACGGTCTGACCTTGTCCGGCCTGCCGCTGCTCGGGGTCGAGTCCGGGCAGTTCACCGAGGACGGCGGCGCCCAGGCGATGGAGCGACTGCTCCGGGCGCACCCCGGTCCCGACGCGGTGTTCGCGGCCTCCGACGCGATGGCCATCGGCGCTCTGCGCACCTTGCGGGAACGGGGGCTGCGGGTGCCCGAGGACGTCGCGGTGATCGGCTTCAACGACCTGGCGAGCGCCCGGCACACCAGCCCGCCGCTGACCACGGTCCACCAGCCGGTGCGGGCGCTGGGGCAGGAGATGGCAAGGATGCTGGTCAGCGCCATCGAAGGACACCGCCCCAGCCCGCTGATCCTCCCGACCCGCCTGACCGTGCGCGAGTCCGCCCCCGATCTGCCCGTGCCGGCCTGACCGGCGGGCGGGACCCGGTACCGGCCGCTCATGACCGACGCCGGCGTCCCGGCGGTTCCCGCCGGTCCGGGTACGTGAGGGCGAACCACGTGAAGTGGGCGTGGCTGGTGGAGGGGCGGCCGTTGGAGGTGGCGTACAGGCCGAGCTGGATGCTGGTGAACAGCGGCGTGAGGAAGGTGGCTTCGACGGTGGTCAGGTCCTCCCACGCCCCGTCGGGTGCCGCGTGGGCGAAGGTGTGGCTGAACCCGCGGATGCGGACCCCCAGGCGAACGGGGCCCGGGGGGAGGGGAGTGCAGGCCAAGACCTCGGGCCCGTGGAGGAGGCTGAGTCCTTCCGTGGTGCGGAGGAAGAGGAGGTGGGTGTCGTCGTCGAGGACTACGGCGAGGCCTGCCTGTTCGTCCGGTGCGGCGGGGGTGAAGTGCAGTTCGGTGGAGACGTCGCAGTCGGGCTGTTCCTGCGGACGGACCAGCAGGGACGGGGTGGTGCGTTCACCGAGGCGTTCGGGGCGGAGCCGGAGGAGAAGTCCGTCGCCGGTGGCCCAGAACCGCGCGCGTGGGGTGCGCAGGGTGCTCCAGTCGGCGGAGAGGGTGGCGAAGCCGTCGTGGAGGGGGCGGCGGAGGCCGGTGTGGACGACGGGGGAGAAGACCGGCCAGCCCTCCTCCCACGTGACGCGGCTGAGGAAGGTCTCGCGGCCGAGGGCGGAGCCCGGGCGGACACCCAGGAGGACGGCCCGCCACTCGCCGTACGGGGTGGGGACGAGGTCGGCGTGCCCGGTGCAGGTGACCGGGCCCTCGGCGGGTGGGAGCACCGGGTTGCCGGGGGCGCCCTGGTAGGGGCCGGTCACGCGGTCGGCGCGGGCGGCCACCACGGTGTGGTCCACATCGGTGCCGCCCTCGGCGGTGAGCAGGAGGTAGCTGCCGTCGATCTTGTAGAGGTGCGGGGCCTCCGACCATCGGGCGTCCGGGTGGCTTCCCGACCACAGGACGTGCTCGGGTCCCGTGAGCCGTCGCTCGTGGGGAAGGTATTCGCGCATCCAGATCTCGGTGCGGCCGGCGGCCTCGTCCACCACGCGGGCGGCGGTGAACCAGGCTCGGCCGTGGCCGCCGTCGCTGTCGTCGCCGTCCGGACCGTCGTCGCTGTCGTCGCCGTCCGGCCCGTCGTCGAAGAACAGCGACGGGTCGAAGCCCTCGCCGTCCAGCCAGTGCGGCTGCGACCACGGCCCCGCCGGATCGGCCGCCGTGACGACGAAATGGCCGGCGCCGTCCATCAGCGTGCACACGAGATGGAAGACTCCGTCATGGTGGCGGATCGTCGGTGCGAACAGACCCCGTGAGGGCCCGCACCCGTCGAGGTCGAGCTGAGACGGCCGGTCGAGCGCGGAGCCGATGCGCCGCCAGTTCACGAGGTCGCGGCTGTGGAACACGGGAAGGCCCGGGAACCATTCGAAGCTGGACGTCACCAGGTAGTAGTCCGCTCCCACTCGGCAGACCGACGGGTCGGGCCGGAACCCGGGCAGCACGGGATCACCGAAGACGGGATCATCGAACGACGTGGTCATGGAACCGGGACGATCTCGACCGGAACGGACAGCACCCGGTCGGCCGCCGGGTGACGTACGGGGCCCTCCAGAGTGAAGGAGCCGTGGAGCGGAAGGTCGCCGCTGGACCGTCCGACGGCCACGCCGATCTCCCCGGGCTCCACTCTTCGGCGCAGGTCGCGCCCGGTGAAGGAGGTCCGGTCGGCATGGACGGAGAACGTGATCCGGGCGGCCGCGCCCGGCCGCAGTTCGACCCTGGCGAATCCGGCGAGCCACTGCTGCGGCCGGACGACGGACGCCACCGGGTCCGAGAGGTACAGCTGGACCACCTCGGTCCCGGCCACCTCGCCAACGTTGCGCACGGTGACCGAAATGTCGACGGCCCCGTCCGTCGCGGCGACGGGATCCACCGAGAGCTCCGAGCAGGTGAAGCTGGTCCAACTCAGCCCGTGCCCGAAGGGGAACAGCGGGGTCGGGTCCACAGAGCTCCAGTCGGTGTGCCCGCCGAGCCTGGCGTGCAGGTAGGTGCCGGGCTGCCCGCCGACCTGGCGGGGGATGGAGACGGGCAGCCGCCCCGACGGTTCCGCGGCCCCGCTGATGATCCGGGCCAGCGCCGTCCCTCCCTCCTCTCCCGGGAAGAAGACCTGCATCACGGCCGATGCGCGCTCGGACAGCGTGCCGAGCGCGTAGGGCCGTCCGGAGACGAGGACCAGGACGGTCGGCACCCCGGAATCCAGAACGGCGGAGGCGAATGCGGCCTGGTCGCCGGGCAGATCGAGGGTCTCGGCGTCGCAGCCCTCCCCGGAGGTGCCCCGGCCGAACATGCCGGCCCGGTCCCCGAGTACGAGCACGTTCACGTCCGGATCGTCCTCGGTGAGCGTGAACCCGGCGGCGGTGAGCGCCTCGCCGAGCGTCGGGATCTCCAGTCCGAGGTCGCCCGGCAGCGCGACGTGGTTGGGGAAGGAATAGCAGCCGAGGAAGGACCGGGGGTCGTCGGCGTACGGCCCGCTGATCGCGACGCGGCACGGCCGCAGCGGCAGGATGCCGTCGTTGGCGAGCAGCACGGTGGACCGTTCGGCCAGGAGCCGGGCCAGTGCCCGGTTCTGCGGCGGGTCGAGGTCGACCGGCTCGGGCTTGACGGGTTCCCAGCCGGGGTCGAGCAGGCCCAGCTCGGTCTTCTGCCGCAGGACCCGTTCCGCGGCCCGGTCGATGAGCTCCTCCGACAGGCTTCCCGACCGCACCAGTTCGGTCAGCGGCCCGCCGTAGCAGCGGGCCGTGGGCAGCTCGACATCGATTCCGGCGGTCAACGCCAGCGCGCCGGCCGCGCCGCGCGATCCGGTGACCCCGTGCCGGCTCTCCAGGAAGGAGACGGCGTAGTAGTCGGCGACGACCACACCTCTGAAACCGAGCTCACCCCTGAGCAGCTCGGTCAGCAGCCGTTCGTCGGCTGCCACCGGGACGCCGTCCACGTCGGTGTAACTGTTCATCACCGACCGGGCGCCCCCCTCGCGCAGTGCCCGTACGAAGGGCTCGACCAGCACGTCGCTGAACTCACGCGGCCCTGAGGCGACGGGGGCCATGTTCCGGCCGCCTCGCGAGGCCGAGTACCCGGCGAAGTGCTTGAGCGTCGCCACGATCCCGGCACCCTCCAAGCCCTGCACATAGGCGGTGCCGATCGCTCCGACGAGGTAGGGGTCCTCGCCGATGCACTCCTCGGTCCTGCCCCACCGGTAGTCGCGGACCACGTCGAGCACCGGAGCCAGCCCTTGGTGGACGCCGACCCGCCGCATCCCCGCGCCGACGGCGGCGGCCATCTGGCGCACCAGCCCGGGATCGAAGGACGCGCCCCAGGCCAGCGGCCCGGGGAACACCGTCGCCCCGAACGTCATGAACCCGGTCAGGCACTCCTCGTGAGCGACCGCCGGGATCCCGAACCGGCCGGATCCGGTCACCTGCCGCTGGAGCGAGGCGAGCCGCTCCATTCCGGCTTCCGCGGTGATCGGAGCGGTGCCGAACACCCGGGTGAGCTGGCCGAGCCCGTGGGCGACGACGTCGTCGAGACCGGGCGCGGGCTCGCCGGAATCGTCCTCCATCGGCGCGACCGGTGTCCCCGGATCCGAGGGCAGCGCCCAGAAGCCGGCGAGCTGACCCGCCTTCTCCTCCAGCGTCATCCGTTTCAGCAGATCGGCGACCCGTATGGACACGGGCAGGTCGGGGTCACGCCAGGGCTCGGTCAAGGAGTTCTCCTAGAGGTGTCTTGTCGGTCAGGCCGGATCAGGGAGCCTCGCCGCGTGGTCCGGCCACGCACGTACGTCCCGTACGAGCCGCGGCCCTCCGCCTTGCGATGCACCGCACCCGACGCCGGAACCGGCACACCCTTCCGGTCAGAGCACTAGAGACGGGGCAGGGCGGTGGAGAGCCGGACCTTGAGCTCGGTCGAGAGCTCCATCCGGGGACTGACCAGGGGCTGGCCGTCCAGGAGCTGGAAGAGAGTGCGGGCGGCGAGCCGGCCCATCTCCTCCAGCGGCTGGCGCACGGTCGTCAGCGGCGGTGACAGCCATTCGCACATCGGCAGGTCGTCGAAACCGACCACGCTGAGGTCCTGCGGGATGCTCAGCCCGCCCTGCCGGGCGGCTTCGTAGACGCCCATCGCCTGCTGGTCGCTACCGGCGAAGATGGCGGTCGGCGGCTCGGGGAGGGCGAGCAGTTCCCGGGCTTGCCGGAAGCCGCCCTCGTGCTGGAAGTCGCCGAACCGGATCAGGTCGCGGTCGACCTCGATCCCGGCCCGCTCGAGCGCCGCCCGGTACCCGTCGATGCGGGCCTGGCTGCAGAGCATCTCCCTGCGCCCGCCGATCGTGGCGATCCGGCGGTGCCCCAGCTCCAGCAGGTGCTCGGTTGCGGCAAGGCCGCCGGCCCAGTTGGTCGCGCCGATGCTCGGAACACCATGGCCCGGCAGGTCGATCGGGTCGATGACGACCAGCGCCACCCCGGCCTGTTCGACCTGGGCGCGCTGGGCCTGGGTGACCGAGGCGGTGACGAGGATGACGCCGTCGCTGTGGTGCAGGACCGGCAGTGCGGCCCAACTCGACGGCGTGGCCTCGCCCGGCGGGACGAGCGAGACGACGGTGCCCACGCTCCGCTGGGCGCACTCGGCCTCGACGCCGCGCAGTATCTCCACCGCCCACGCGCTGTCCAGACCGCCGATGATCAGGTCGACCAGGCCCGACCTGCGGGCCCTGCCCTGTCGGCCGGGATGCAGGTAGTTGTGGGATCGCAGCAGGCTCTCGATCCGTTCGCGTGTCGCGGATGCGACATCGGAGCGACCGTTGATCACCTTGGACACGGTGGCCTGCGAGACCCCTGCCTCCGCGGCGATGACGGCCAGGGTCGGACGCTGCTCGCTCAACTTCGCTCCTCTGCGCGGACGCCGTGGGTCGGCGACGCATATCGCAAACTTTCGAAGAGTTTCCGGTCGCCGTGACCTGCTTGTCAAGCGTCAAGAAGCCTAGTGCAGAAGGCAATTCGGTGAGAGGGCTTGACCGGGCGGCCCCACGTTCCTAGTTTGTGGCAGCACGAATTCGAGAATGTTACGAAACATTTTCGGAGTCGAACCGGCATTCCCCACACCGGAGGTCCCATGGCCAGCACACCCCCGAGCCGACGAAGCTTCCTGGCGCTCTCGGGCCTGACCGCTCTGTCCGTCTCGCTGACCGCGGCTTGCGGCGGCGGGGACTCCGGCTCGGGGTCGGCGGCCGACGGCGAGGTGACCTTCGCGTGGTGGAACATCGCCACGACGGAACCGGGCAAGTCCCTCTTCCCACAGATCTCCTCGGCGTTCACGGCCGCCCGCCCGAACATCACCATCAAGACGACCTCGTTGGAGAACGAGGCGTTCAAGTCCAAGCTGACGGCCACCACTTCGTCGGGCAAGCTCCCCGACGTCTTCCAGACATGGGGCGGCGGCGTTCTGCGGCAGCAGGTGGACGCGGGACTGGTCGAGGACCTCACCGACGCGTTCGGCTGGGCGTCCGACCTCACCCCCGTCTCGCTGCAGGCCTATCAGTTCGAGGGCCGGACCTACGCGGTGCCCTACGACGTCGGCATGGTCGGCTTCTGGTACAACAAGAAGCTCTTCGCCAAGGCCGGAATCACCGCTCCGCCGGCCACCTGGGCCGAGCTCCTCGAAGACGTCAAGAAGCTCAAGGCAGCGGGCGTCACTCCGATCGCCCTCGCGGGCAAGGAAAAATGGCCGGGCCACTACTACTGGGCCTACCTCGCGATGCGCGTCGCAGGCCTCCCCGCGCTGCAACAGGCCGCGATTACCAAGGACTTCACGGGCGCCGGCTTCGTCCAGGCGGGCACCCACCTCAGGGAGCTGGTCGACCTCCAGCCGTTCCAGACGGGCTTCCTCGGCGCCGGCTACGCCACCCCCGGCGGCCAGGCCGCGACCATGGGCAACGGCAAGGCCGCCATGGAGCTGATGGGGCAGTGGGGGCCGTCGGTCCAGAAGGACACGGGCGCCGACCTCGGAGCTGACCTGGGCTTCTTCCCCTTCCCGACGGTCGCCGGCGGCGTCGGCCGGGCCACCGACGTGTTCGGCGGTGGCGGTGGCTTCGCGCTGCGCAAGGGCGCGCCGAAGGAGGCGCTGGAGTTCCTGAAGTTCTTCGTTCTGGAGAACGAGTCCAAGCTGCTGGCCTCCAACGGCTACCTGCCGGTGGTCAAGGGCGCGGAGAGCCAGCTCGCCGACGCCAACAGGAAGGTGGTGGCGGACAGCCTGGTCAAGGCGACGGGCTTCCAGCTCTTCCTCGACCAGGCCTACCCGCCGGCGGTCGGCCAGGAAGTCAACGACAGCGTCGCCGACCTCATCGCGGGCAAGAAGACGCCCGAGCAGGTCACCACGTCGATCACCGAGGCTGCGAAGGGTGCCTAGCGCCGTGTCCACGCTGACCGAGGAGCGGACGCAGGGCGCCCTGCCGGCGGGCCCGCCCGCCCCGGCACCCTCGCCCCTGCGCGGGTTGCACCGCTGGGCGTCGGTCGCCTGGTTCCTCGTCCCGGCGCTGGTCCTCTTCCTCGTCTTCGTCCTCGCCCCGATCGCCGTCGCCGTCTACACCGGCTTCTTCAAGTGGGGCGGGACCGGCCCCATGGACGACTTCGTCGGCTTCGAGAACTACGCCAAGCTGTTCGACGACCATGTCTTCCTCGGCGATCTGGAGCGCGGGCTGTACCTGATCGTCCTGTCGATCACCGTGCAGTTGCCGTTTGCGCTGTTCACCGCGGTCCTGCTCAACCAGAGGCTGCGCGGCAGGGCCGTCTACCGGATGCTCTTCTTCGCGCCGTACATCCTGTCCGAGGTGGTCACGGCGGTCCTCTTCACGATGATCTTCCTTCCCGGTGCCGGCATGGCCGACCATCTCGCCGACGCCCTCGGCCTGGAGGGGCCGCGGGGGAAGTGGCTCGCCGATCCCTCGACGGTCATGCCGACCCTGTTCGTGGTCATGACCTGGAAGTACTTCGGCTTCCACATGATGCTCTTCCTCGCCGGGCTGCAGAGCATCCCGGGCGAGATCCTCGAGGCCGCCTCCATCGACGGCGCCGGCGTCTGGCAGCGCTTCCGGCACGTGACGCTGCCGCTGCTCGGCCCGACGGTCCGGATCAGCGCCTTCCTTTCGATCATCGGGGCCATCCAGCTCTTCGACCTCGTCTGGGTCATGACCGCGGGCGGGCCCAACCACTCCTCCGAGACGATGGCGATCTCGATGTTCCAGTTCGGGTTCAAGCGCTACCAGGTCGGCTACGCCAGTGCGATCAGCGTGGTGCTGTTCATGATCAGCCTGGTCTTCTCCCTCTTCTACCAGCGTTACGTGCTCCGCCGTGACCTGAGCGGGGCCGTCACCTCCGGAGGTGGCCGATGAACGCCCGCAAGGCGGCGCGAGGCCTGTCGCTGCACTCCGTGGTCTGGCTGATCGGCGCGTTCGTCGTCGTGCCGCTGGCCTACGCGGTGATCTCCGGGTTCAAGAGCACCGGCGAGCTGACGACCAACCCGTTCGGACTGCCCCAGCACTGGAAGAGCGGCAACTACACCGGCATCCTCGGCGACGGCATGTTCTGGCGGCAGATCGCCAACAGCGCGGGCATTGCCATCGGCACGACGTGCTGCACGGTGGCGGCGTCCGCGATGGCGGCGTTCGCACTGGCCCGCTACGCCTTCCGGGGCAGGGAGCTGTTCTACACGCTGTTCACGATCGGGCTCATGTTCCCGTTCGCCGTGGCCGTCTTGCCGCTGTTCCTGCTGTTGCGCACCTTCGACCTGCTCGACAACCCGCTCGGAGTGATCCTCCCGCAGGCGGCCTTCGGGCTCCCCATGACGATCATCATTCTGCGGGGCTTCTTCCGGACCATCCCGGCGGAGGTCGAGGAGGCGGCCGTCATGGACGGCTGCGGCAAGTTCCGCTTCTTCTGGAAGATCTTGCTGCCGATGGCGCGTCCGGCGCTCGGCACGGTGTCGGTGCTGGCGATCGTCGCGAGCTGGAACAACTTCTTCCTGCCGCTGCTGGTGTTCAACGACCCGAAATGGCAGACGATCCCGGTCGGAGTCCAGCAGTTCCAGGGCCAGTACTCGACCGACTACGCGCTCGTCCTCGCCTACATCGTGCTCGCCATGGTCCCCGCCCTCGCGTTCTACGCCGTCGCCGAGCGGCAGCTGATCGGCGGCCTTGCGGCGGGCGCCACCAAGGGCTGAACCGTCCCGCGCGACCTCCACCCCCGAGGAGACGTTGTGAAACACCTGACCGCACTGACGTGCGCCATTTTGTTAGCGCTAACATCCCCAGCCCTGGCCGCCCCCGGGCGAGACGGCATCGACTTCCGCGCCGCGCTCCAGCCCATCGACGGATTCGGCTTCTCGATGGCCTTCCAGCGGGCCGACCTGCTGCACGGCGCGCGCGGTCTCAGCCCGGCCAAGCAGCGCGAGGTGCTCGACCTGCTGCTCAGCAAGGACAAGGGCGCGGGCCTTTCGATCCTGCGCCTGGGCATCGGGTCGTCGACCGACAGGGTCTACGACCACATGCCGACGATCCTGCCGGCCGATCCCGGCGGGCCGGACGCCACGCCGAACTACGTCTGGGACGGCTGGGACGGCGGCCAGGTCTGGCTCGCGAAGGAGGCCAAGGCCTACGGCGTCACACGGTTCTTCGCCGACGCCTGGAGCGCCCCGGCCTTCATGAAGACCAACGGAAGCGAGAACGACGGCGGCGAACTACGGCCCGAGTGGCGACAGGCCTACGCGAACTACCTCGTCCAGTACGCGAAGTTCTACCGGCAGGAAGGCATCGGGATCACCGACCTGGGATTCACCAACGAACCCGACTGGACGGCGTCCTACGCCTCGATGCGGTTCACCCCGCAGCAGGCCGTCGACTTCCTCAAGGTGCTCGGGCCGACCGTTCGCACCTCCGGACTGAAGACGGGGGTGGTCTGCTGCGACGCCGCGGGCTGGGACCGGCAGGTCGCCTACACCGAGGCCATCGAGGCGGACGCCGCCGCCGGCAAGGCCGTGCGGACCATCACCGGCCACCGCTACAGCGGTCCGACCGCGGTCCCGCAGCCGACCGACAAGCGCGTGTGGATGTCGGAATGGTCCCCGGACGGCGCCACCTGGAACGAGAACTGGGACGACGGCAGCGGCTACGACGGTCTCACCGTCGCGGCCGACATCCAGAACACCCTGACCGCCGGTAACGGCAATGCCTACGTCTACTGGACCGGCGCGTCCCTCGGCGCGACCCGGGGGCTCATCCAGCTCGCCAACCCCGGCGACGACTACCGGGTGTCCAAGCGGTACTGGGCGCTGGCCGCCTTCAGCCGGTTCATCCGCCCCGGCGCCGTCCGCGTGCCGGTCACCAACGCCGACCAGGCACTCAAGATCACGGCCTTCCGCAACGCCGACGGCAGCCGCGTGATCGAAATCCTCAACACCGCGACCACCGAAAGCACCGCCGCATTCTCTCTTCGCGGCGGGCACGACCGGCACCCCGACGGCTACATCACCGACGAAACCCGCTCGATCACCCCGGCGGACATCGTCTCCACGCACGGCACGACCCTCACGGCGACTCTCGCCCCGCGCGCGCTGACCACGATCGTCCTCGACTGAACCGCCCCTTCCCCGAGGAGAAGCCCGCCATGTCCCAGCCCCTGTCCCGGTCCCTGTCCCGGTCCCTGTCCCAGCCCCTGTCCCAGCCCCTGTCCCAGCCCCTGTCCCAGCCCCTGTCCCAGCCCCTGTCCCAGCCCCTGTCCCAGCCCCTGTCCCAGCCCCTGTCCCGGTCCCTCTCCCGGTCCCTCTCCCTGCCCTTGTCCCGGATTCTCACCGCCCTGTCCGCCGCCATCTGCCTCACGGCCGGTCTCGCCACCGCACCCGCAGCCGCCGACCCCCGTCCCCGTACGCTCGGCGAACTGGCCGAGAAGCACCACAAGTACTTCGGCTCCGCCACCGACAACCCAGAGTTCACCGACGCCGCCTACCTGGAGCTCCTCGGCAGCGAATTCGGCCAGACCACCCCCGGCAACGCCATGAAGTGGTACGCCACCGAGCCCGAGCGGGGCGTCTTCGACTTCACCGCCGCCGACGAGGTCGTCGCGTTCGCCAAGGCCCACCACCAGAAGGTCCGCGGCCACACCCTCGTGTGGCACAACCAGCTCCCCGCCTGGCTCACCGAGGGCACCTGGAGCGCCGACGAGCTGCGCGCCATCCTCAAGAACCACATCCAGACGGTGGTCCGGCACTTCAAGGGCCAGGTGATCCACTGGGACGTCGTCAACGAGGCCTTCAACGAGGACGGCACCTACCGCGAGTCGCTCTTCTACAAGACGCTCGGCCCCGGCTACATCGCCGACGCCCTGCGCTGGGCCCACGAGGCCGACCGGCACGCCAAGCTGTACCTCAACGACTACAACGTCGACGGGATCGGCCCCAAGAGCGACGCCTATCACACCCTGATCAAGCAGTTGAAGACCGACGGCGTCCCGGTGGAGGGCTTCGGCATCCAGGGCCATCTGGCGCTCCAGTACGGCTTCCCCGCCGACGTCCAGCAGAACCTGCAGCGCTTCGCCGACCTCGGGGTCGAGGTCGCGATCACCGAGCTCGACATCCGGATGAACCTCCCCGCGACTCCGCAGAAGCTCGCCACCCAGGCCACCTGGTACGCCGACTACGTCAAGGCCTGCCTGGCGGTCAGGAAATGCGTCGGCGTCACCATCTGGGACTACACGGACAAGTACTCGTGGATCCCCTCCGTCTTCCCCGGCGAGGGCGCAGCGCTGCCCTACGACGAGAACCTGCTGCCGAAGCCCGCCTACCACGCGATCAGGCAGGTGCTGGGCGGATGATAAAAGCGGCGATCGTCGGAACGGGCGGGATCGCGGGCACCTGCCACGTTCCCGCGCTGCGCGCGCAGGCCCACCGGGCCCTGATCGTGGCAGCCGTCGACGTGGACGCCGCGCGCGCCGAGGCGTTCGCGGCCGAACACGGCATCCCCGCGGTCTACACCGACCTCCCCACGATGCTCGAGGAGCAGGGGCCGGACCTCGTGCACCTGTGCACGCCTCCGTTCCTGCACGCCGAGCAGGCCGTGGCCTGCCTGGAGGCGCAAGCGTGGGTGTGGTGCGAGAAGCCGGTGGCCCTGTCGCTGGCCGAGCTCGACCGGATCCGCGGCGCCGAGGGGCCCGCCGTCGCGGGCGCGGTGTTCCAGCACAGGTACGGCTCGGGTGCCCGGTACCTGAGCGACCGGATCGCGGCCGGGACGCTGGGCCGTCCGCTCGTCGCGCAGTGCGTCACGGCGTGGTACCGCGACGACGCCTACTACGACGTGCCGTGGCGCGGTACCTGGGCGAGCGAGGGCGGTGGTCCGACGCTGGGCCACGGCATCCACCAGATGGATCTGATGCTCGCGGTGCTCGGCGAATGGGCCGAGGTACGCGCGATGGCCGGCCGCCTCGAGCGCGACGTCCAGACCGAGGACGTGTCCGCGGCCCTGGTCCGGTTCGAGGGCGGAGCCATCGCGACGGTCGTCAACAGCGTTCTCTCCCCGCGCGAGGAGAGCTACCTGCGGTTCGATCTCACCGACACCACGGTCGAGCTGCGGCATCTGTACGGCTACTCCAACGCGGACTGGACGTTCACCACCAGGTCGTCCGGCGTGAAGTGGGAGCCGCCGGACGACCTGCCCAGCTCGCACACGGCCCAGCTCGCGGCCTTCCTGGACGGCTACGAGACGGGGATCCGGCCTGACCTCGGCAGGCCCACCATGGAACTGGTCACCGCCTTGTACAAGGCGGCGATCACCGGCCTGCCGGTCCGGCGCGGAGAGATCGACGAAGCCGACCCGTTCTACGGCTCCCTCAACGGAGGGCGCCCGGAGGTCTTCCGATGACCTTCGAACTCCTGGAGAACGAGGACTCGTTGACCGTCCGGGCTTGCGACGTCGACCTCTTCCGGTACGTGCACCGGCCGGTGATGGACCCCTTCGAGGCGCCGAAGCCCTACCTGCATCCGGTACGCACGCTCGCGGGCGACGTGGTCACCGGCTACCGGCCGCACGACCACCGCTGGCACAAGGGCATCCAGATCACGGCGTCGTGGGTTTCGGGGCAGAACTTCTGGGGCGGCGGCACCTACCTGCGCGGCCGGGGCTACGTGGACCTGCCGAACCTCGGCACGATGCGCAGCCTCACCGTGTCCGCCGAAACGGGTCACGGCCGCGCCGTGATCACCGAAGCCCTGGCCTGGCACACGAGGGCGGGGGAGCACTGGATCGACGAGCGCCGCACGCTGACCGCACACGACGTCGGGGCCGGCTTCTGGACCCTGGACGTCACCACCGCGCTGACCAACGTCCGCGACAGCGACCTGATGTTCGGCAGCCCCGGTACGCAGGGCAGAAAGCTCGCCGGATACTCCGGCCTGTTCTGGCGCGGCCCGCGCGAGTTCACCGGAGGCGACGTGGTCGGCCCCGCGATGGGCGAGCAGGGGGACTGGCTGGCTTTCACCGGCACCCACGACGAGGTCGACCGCTCCTCCACGCTCCTGTTCCTGGACGATCCGGACGCCCCCGGCCACTGGTTCGTCCGCAGTGAGCCCATTCCCGCCGTCAACCCCTCCCTGGCGTTCGACAGGGAACTGCCGCTGGCCCCGGGCGACACCCTGGCGCGCCGCTACCGGATCGTCGTGGCCGACGGAGCATGGACTCCCGGGCGCCTGTCCCGCCATACCGCGGAACACCCGTGGTGACCCCGCTCCCCGGCGGCGTGGGGATCTCCGGGCTGACCGTGTACGACTGGGAGGCCGCCGACGGGCTGTGCGGCGGCACACCCCACATGCACCTGGTCTGCTCCGAGGCCTACGTCGTCATCGGCGGCGCGGGCAGCGTCCAGACCCTCACCACCTCCGGCTTCGCCGACACCCCGCTGCTGCCCGGCGACGTCGTCTGGTTCACCCCCGGCACGGTCCACCGCCTCGTCAACGACGGCGGCCTGCGCCTCGTGGTGCTCATGCAGAACAGCGGGCTCCCCGAGGCGGGCGACGCCGTCTTCACCTTCCCTGCTCCGCTGCTGGCCGATCCCCACGCCTACCGGAAGGCGGCAGCCCTGACCGGCGACCATGCCACGGCAGCGCGCCGCCGCCGCGACCTGGCGCTCGAGGGTTTCCTGGCCTTGCGCAAAGGCGGGCTGCCGGAATTCCACACCGCGGCCCACCGCCTGAAAGGCGAGCTCCTGGACGCCTGGTGGATCCGCTGGCGTGACGGACCCCTGGCCGCAGCCCTCACGACCGGCCGCCAGCTGGAACGGCTGAAGGCCGGAGACCTCACTCACCTCGACCACGGCGCAGTGTCACGACTGGAGCGCCCGGAGCGCCGGCTCTTCGGCATGTGCGGCCTCCTTCACCCCTATCCCGTCCCCGGCCCCCCGACACGGCCGCTTCGCGGTTCGTCGGGGTCACCTCACCCCCGCCCCCCAAAGGAGCCCTTCTGATGCGGTTTCGCCATCCACCCCTGGTCCTGGGTCTCGTACTCGCGGTCCTGTCGTCCTTGCTGCTCGGAGTCTCCCTCCTCGGCGCCCCGCCCGCCGCCGCGGCGACGGTCGACCCCAACGCCTCGTATGTGCTGGTCAACCGCAACAGCGGCAAGGCCCTGGACGTCTACAACCTGGCGACCGGCGACGGCGCCCGCATCACCCAGTGGACCAGGAACGACCAGAACCAGCAGCAGTGGCAGTTCGTCGACTCCGGCGGCGGCTACTACCGCATCAAGTCCCGCCACTCCGGCAAGGTGCTGGACGTGCAGAACAGGTCGACCGCGAACGGTGGCCCGATCGTCCAGTGGAGCGACCTGAACGCCACCAACCAGCAGTGGCGGCCGGCCGACAGTTCGGACGGCTACGTCAGGCTCATCGCGCGCCACAGCAACAAGGCCCTCGAAGTGCAGGGCGCCTCGACCGTCGACAACGCGAACATCGTCCAGTACGACGACTGGGGCGGCGCCAACCAGCAGTGGCAGCTCGTCAAGGTCGGTGGCGGCAACCCCGGGACGTGCGCTCTTCCCTCGGCGTACCGCTGGACGTCAACGGGCGCGCTCGCGCAGCCCAAGGCGGGATGGGCCTCGCTCAAGGACTTCACCGTCGCCCCCCACAACGGCAAGCACCTCGTCTATGCGACGACGCACGGCGCCGCGGGAACCGGAGCGGGCTGGGGTTCGATGAACTTCACCCCGTTCACCACCTGGTCGGAGATGGCCTCGGCCGGCCAGAACACGATGTCGAGTTCCGTCGTGGCGCCCACGCTCTTCTACTTCGCGCCGAAGAACATCTGGGTGCTCGCCTACCAGTGGGGCAAGACCGCCTTCTCCTACCGGACGTCGAGCGACCCCACCAACCCGAACGGCTGGTCAGCGGAGCAGGAGCTCTTCTCCGGAAGCATCCCCGGCCCCGGAACGGGACCCATCGACCAGACGCTCATCGGTGACGGGACGAACATGTACCTGTTCTTCGCCGGTGACAACGGCAAGATCTACCGGGCCAGCATGCCGATCGGGAACTTCCCGGGCAGTTTCGGCTCGACCTACACGACGATCATGAGCGATACGACGAACAACCTGTTCGAAGCCCCGCAGGTCTACAAGCTTCAGGGCCAGGACCGCTACCTCATGCTCGTCGAGGCGATCGGCTCGCAGGGCCGCTACTTCCGCTCGTTCACGGCCACCAGCCTGAACGGCTCGTGGACCCCCCAGGCCGCGACCGAGAGCAACCCCTTCGCCGGCAAGGCCAACAGCGGCGCCACGTGGACCAACGACATCAGCCACGGCGAACTGCTGCGCACCGGCGCCGATCAGACCTTCACCGTCGACCCCTGCAACCTGCAGTTCCTCTACCAGGGACGCGACCCCAACTCCGGCGGGGACTACGGTCTGTGGCCCTACCGGCCAGGTCTGCTGACACTGCGGCGCTGAGGCCCCGACACGTTCCGGCACGACGGAACGGCGTTCAGTCCCTTTGATCGATCCCTCACTCGCAGAAGAGGACGCCTGCATGAGAAAGCCTTGGCTTCTCCCCCTGATCATGGTCGTCGCTGCCGCGTTCGCGGTGGCGGCGGCTGGTACGCCCCCCGCCTCCGCCGCCTCGGCCACGCCCCTGCGGGTCATGCCGCTGGGCGACTCCATCACCTGGGGTGTGGGAAGCAGTACGGGCAACGGCTACCGGGGTCCGTTGCGGGACAAGCTCGCGGCGGACGGCCATCCGGTGGACTTCGTCGGCACGTTGCGGGGCGGTTCCATGTCCGACCCCGACAACGAAGGCCACTCCGGATACCGCATCGACCAGATCGCCGCACTCGCCGACGCCTCGCTGACCCGCTACCGGCCCAACGTCGTGACACTGGAGATCGGTACCAACGACCTCAACGGGAACCACCTGCCCTCCACCGCCGGCGCCCGGTTGAAGTCGCTGGTCAACCAGATCACCGCCGCCGCCCCCGACGCAACCGTCCTCGTGGCCTCCCTGGTCGTGTCCACCAGCGGCACGGTGGAGCAGTACCGTGCCGCGTACAACCAGGCCGTCTCCCGCATCGTGGGCGAGGCCCAGGCCGCGGGCAAGCGCGTCGCGTACGTGGACATGAGCGGCCTGACCACGGCCGACCTGGCCGACGCCCTGCATCCCAATGACGCGGGCTACCAGAAGATGGCAGCCGCCTTCCACCGCGGCATCCGGGCCGCGGACAGCGCCGGGTGGCTGAGGAGCCCGGCCCCCGCGGCCGCACGCGTGGAGTCCGGCACCACCGGCAAGTGCCTGGACGTCAAGGGCGCCACCACGGCCGACGGGACCGCTGTCCAGATCTGGGGCTGCAGCAGCGGCAGCGTCAACCAGCTCTGGTCCGCCTACACCGACGGCACCCTGCGCTCCATGGGCAAGTGCCTCGACGCCGTCGGCGGGGGCACCGCCAACGGCACCAAGGTGCAGATCTGGGCCTGCCACGGCGGCTCCAACCAGGTCTGGCAGCCCTACAACGGCGGCTACCGCAACCCCGCCTCCGGCCGCTGCCTCGACGACCCGGGCTTCGCCTCAGCCGACGGCACGCAGCTCCACCTGTGGGACTGCCACGGCGGATCCAACCAGAAGTGGACCGCTCTGACCGCCGGATGACCCCGCCCCCGGGACCTGAGCTCCTTCCGGGCTCCGGTCCCGGGAAGCCGGGAACACGATCATCAGCGGACCGGCAGGCGGGTGGGATCGGCGATGATCCGTCGGACGGTCGACCATGCCGCGCCCAGTACCGGTCCGCGCCGCCCCAGGGCGGAGGGCCGTACCGCCTCCGGGGGCCAGGGCCGGACGATGACCCGGGCGGCCAGTTCGGCACGTATCGACGGGAGGAGCCAGTCGGCGAGTTCGGCGTAGGCGCCGCCCAGAACGAGGCCGTCCGGGTCGATCAGGTTCACCGCCGAGGCGAGGGCGAGGCCCAGGGCCCGTCCGGCACGGTCCAGGGCGCGCAGGGTCGACGGGTCCCCGGCGCCTGCCCGCTCGGCCAACAGGGCCACGGGGTCGCCGATGCATTCCAGCCCGGCCTCGCGCAGCACGGCCGCTTCGCCCGCGTACTGCTCCAGGCAGCCGCGTGCCCCGCAGGCGCAGCGGGCGCCCCCGGGGTGGACGGGCAGGTGGCCGAGTTCCCCTGCGAAGCCGCGGGCGCCCCGGAACAACTGGCCGCCGACGACCAGTGCGGCGCCGATTCCGGCCTCGGCGGAGACGTGTACGAAGGTCTCCGAGGGGCGCCCCCCGTGCCACTGCTCGGCGAGCGCCCCCAGGTTCGCCTCGTTCTCCGGCTCGGGCACGGTGTCGGGTTCGGGCCAGTGGTCCGCGGGGCGGACTGCCTGCCAGCCGAGGTTGGGCGCGTTCGCGACCAGCCCGCCCGGCTCGTTCGGGACCACCCCCGGCACGGCCAGGACGCGGCCCTCGACGCGCAGGCCGAGGGCGGCGGCCTCGGACTCCGCCTCGGCGCCCAGCGCGGCGGCCTCCGCCAGCACCTGCCCGGGCGGCCGGCCCGCATTGGCCCGCTCCACCCGACGCCACACCCGGGCTTGACCGCGCAGGTCAACGACACACGCGGCGAGATGGGTGACGCCGATCTCCAGGCCGAGGCCCGCGGGACCCCGATCGCTGAGGGCCAGTGCCCGTCCGGGGCGGCCGACCCGCCCGGTGGGGGCGGTGTCCGTCTCGGTCAGCGCTCCGCGAGCGATGAGCTCGTCGACCATGGAGGAGACGGCCGGCCTGGTCAGGCCCGTGTGCCCGGCGACGTCCGCCCGGGAGAGCGGGCCGTGCGCGGCGACCGCGCCGATCACCACGGCGAGGTTCTGCCGACGCATCCCCTGCTGCGAGGCGGGCGCGGCCTGCACGGCCCCGCTCGCCCTGCCCGTCCCGGACATCGACCCTCCTATCGCTCTCCGGGCGGGACCTCCTGCAACGCCCGCGCCCGCCGCAGCGTACTGGTGATCCGTTCGAGCGTGTCGTCGTCACGGGCCACGGGTTCCAGCACCCGGCCCTCGGCGGTCCGCCAGCGCCGGGCAACGGCGTCGGCTGCCTCACCCGTGAGCAGTGCGGCGGCCTGGGCGGCGGCCCCCAGCGCGACCGGTTCGCGGGCCGAGGGCACCTGGACCGCTCGGCCGGACAGCCGCAGGACGGTCTGCTGCCAGGCCCTGCCGCCGGCTCCGCCGCCGATCAGCAGCAGCGGTTCGTCGCGGGCGGGGTTCTCGCCTCCGGCACGCAGCACGTCGTCGAGGGCCGCGAGCAGGGCGTGGGCGGCGCCGTCATAGGCGGCCTGGAGCAGCTGTCCCGGCGTAGTGTCGTGGCGCAGGCCGTGGACCAGGCCGGAGGCGCCGGGAAGGTTCGGAGTGCGTTCGCCGTCCAGATGGGGGAGCACCACCACGGTGCCGCCGCCCTCGACGTCCTCGCGGCCGCGGCCGACGAGGGCGGCGAAGCGGTCGACGGCGAGGGTGCAGTTGAGGGTGCAGGCGAGCGGCAGCCAGCCGCCGAGGGCATCGGCGAAACCGGCGACGGTTCCGCTCGGGTCGGCGGGCCTGGTCCGGCCGACGGCGTAGACGGTGCCGGAGGTGCCGAGGCTCAGCACCGGACGTCCGGGGGTCAGGCCCAGCCCGAGGGCGGCGGCCATGTTGTCACCGGTCCCGGCGGCCACCAGCGCGCCCTCGCGCAGTGGCATCCCGGCCCGGACGACGCCCGCCCGGGCGCCCGGCGGCAGGACGTGCGGCAGCAGCCGGGGGTCGAGGCCGATCAGGCCGAGGACGTCCTGGTCGTAGCCGTCCGGGCCCCACCATCCGGTTCCCGACGCGTCACCGCGGTCCGTCACCGCCTCACCGGTCAGCCGCTCCGCCAGAAAGTCGTGGGGTAGCCGGACCGCTGCGGTGCGGTCGGCGGCGGCAGGCTCGTTCGCGCGCAGCCAGGCCCATTTGGCGGCCGTGAAGGCGGCCGTCGGGACGCTTCCGGTGCGGCGGGCGAGCTCTGCCGGGCCGAACGCGGCTGCGAGTTCGGCGGCCTGCGGGGCGGAGCGCACGTCGCTCCACAGCAGCGCCGGTCGCACCGGCCGGCCCGCCGGGTCGAGGGTGACCAGGCCGTGCTGCTGGCCGGCGATCGAGCACGCGGCGGCGCGATCCGCCCAGCCGGTGCGGGCCATGGCCTCGCCGAGCGCCCGCCACCACAGTTCGGGGTCGCTCTCGCGTCCGGCGCCCGCACTGACGGCGTGCGCGGCGCGGCCTTCGCCCAGGACGGCGCCGCTTTCCAGGTCGACGGCGAGGGCCTTGGTGGACTGGGTCGAGCTGTCGACACCGATCACGACACGCTGTGCAGCCATGCGTTCCTCCGGCGGGGTTCCTTCTGGCGTCTCGGCATACTAATTTGTTTTGCGTCATTACAAATAGCCCTCGGCCCTGATCCGGAGCGCCTCATGACCAGCGACCCGCTCGTCCCCACTCCCGCGCACAGGTTCACCTTCGGCCTGTGGACCGTCGGCTGGCAGGGCCGGGACCCCTTCGGCGACGCCACCCGACCCGCCCTCGACCCGGTCGAGACGGTCCAGCGGCTGGCCGAACTCGGCGCCTACGGCGTCACGTTCCACGATGACGACCTGATGCCCTTCGCCGCCGGCGACACCGCGCGCGAGCAGGCGGTCAAGCGCTTCCGCTCCGCACTCGACACGGCCGGGCTGAAAGTGCCGATGGCCACCACCAACCTCTTCACCCACCCGGTGTTCAAGGACGGTGCTTTCACCGCCAACGACCGGGACGTGCGCCGGTACGCGCTGCGCAAGACGATCCGCAACATCGACCTGGCCGTGGAACTCGGAGCCCGCGTCTACGTCGCCTGGGGCGGCCGCGAGGGTGCGGAGTCGGGTGCGGCCAAAGACGTGCGCACCGCCCTCGACCGGTTGAAGGAGGCCTTCGACCTGCTGGGCGAGTACGTCGAGAACCAGGGGTACGACCTGCGCTTCGCCATCGAGCCCAAGCCCAACGAGCCGCGCGGCGACATCCTGCTGCCCACCATCGGCCACGCCCTGGCGTTCATCAACGAGTTGGACCGGCCCGAGCGGGTCGGCCTCAACCCGGAGGTCGGCCATGAGCAGATGGCCGGGCTGAACTTCCCGCACGGCATCGCCCAGGCCCTGTGGCACGGCAAGCTGTTCCACATCGACCTCAACGGTCAGTCCGGCATCAAGTACGACCAGGACCTGCGCTTCGGCGCGGGCGACCTGCGCCAGTCCTTCTGGCTGGTGGACCTGCTGGAGTCGGCCGGCTACGACGGCCCCCGCCACTTCGACTTCAAGCCCCCGCGCACCGAGGACTCCGCCGGTGTCTGGGCCTCGGCGGCCGCCTGTATGCGCAACTACCTGCTCCTGGCGCAGCGTTCCCGCGCCTTCCGCGCCGATCCGGAGGTCCAGGCCGCGCTCGCCGCCTCCCGGGTGCCCGAACTCGCCCTCCCCACAGCCGAGGACGGCCTGGCCGGGCTCCTGGCAGACCGGTCCGCCTTCGACGAGTTCGACGTCGGGGCCGCCGCCGGCCGCGGCATGGCTTTCGAACAGCTGGACCAGCTCGCCCTCGAGCACCTCGTCGGCGCCCGCTGAGCCGGTCTCCGCACGAGCCGGGCCGTGATGGTGACCGGCCCGGCTGCGTCACCTACGCCATGCCGTAGCCGTAGCCGTAGCCGTAGCCGTAGCCGTAGCCGTAGCCGTAGCCCCGGCCGCGTGCCGTGCGGGCCCTGGGGGGAAACCGTCGGCAACCTTTTCGCATGCTGCGGCGACCAGGGAGTGCACCTCGACTCCCATCCTCGAACGGACGGACATGCACACTGCACGGCAGGCCGCGCGGCAGCGCAGACGCAGACTGATGACGGTAACGACGGTATCGGCGGTGACGCTGGCCGCCGTGGGCGCCCTCGTCTGCGTCTGCCTGGTGACGGCCATGCTCCCCGGCCCCAAGGCCGGGGCCCGGACCGACGTGGCCGCACCGGCCGTCACCCACACGGGGGCTGCGCCCTCGGCCCCGACGAGCCCTGCGCCCCCGACGGACAGCCCGCCTGCCGCGGGAACCCCGACCGCGGCCGGCGGTACGACCACAGCGGCGCCCCAGCGTTCGGTGAAGGAGCCCTCACCGTCGGCGTCCACCCCGGCGCCGTCGGCAGGACGCATCCGGCCCGGGACCACCTACAAGGGCATCGCCACCGCCTACGCCGCCGGCGACGGCAACGGCGCCTGCCTGCTCGGCCCGAGCGACGACCTCATGATCGCGGCGATGAACACCACCGACTACGAGTCGTCCAGGGCGTGCGGCGCGTACGTGAGCGTCCGCGCCGCGAACGGAGCCTCGATCACGGTCCGGATCACCAACGAATGCCCCCTTCCCTGCGCACCCGGGCAACTGGACCTCAGCGAACAGGCCTTCGCGAAACTGGCCGATCCCAGGCTCGGCCGTATCCCGATCACCTGGAGCCTGCTGAGCCCCCGCACGTCCGGCACGCTCTCCATCCGGTACAAGACCGGGTCCAGCCCCCACTGGTGCGGCATCCAGGTGATCGACCACCGCAATCCGGTCGCGGGGCTGGAGGTACGCACTGCCAAGGGCTGGCGGAGACTTCCCCGTACCGACTACAACCACTTCCTCTCCGCCGACGGCAGCGGGTGCGGCAGCGCGATGAGGATCACCGACCTCTACGGAGAGCAGCTGACGGTCGACGGGACCGCGCTGCTGCCGAACGTCGCACAACCGACCCGCGTCCAGTTCGCCCCGCACTGAAACCGCACCGCGGCCGGGTGGGCGGGGGTGCGGCGCACCGTGGCACCTGGACCGATCGACGAGCACTGGTACGCTGCCGACCGGATGTTAACGCACACATTTTCGGAGGGGGCGACCGACGGACATGGTCCTCGATGACGCGTCCGCGGAGTTCCACGACTTCTTCGAACGCCACTACGCCGAACTGGCCCGGTTCGCCCACCTCCTGACGGGCGAGACGGACGGTGCCGACGATCTGGCCGCGGACGCCCTGATCGCCCTGTGGCAGCGCTGGGACCGGCTGCGCCAGGCCGAGTACCCGCTCGCCTACGCCCGTGGCGTGGTCGCCAACCTGGCACGGTCACGGATCCGCAGCGCGGTGCGCGAGCGCCGCCGGATCGCCCTGTTCTGGTCGCGCGGTGCGGAGCCGCTGGACGGCCCCGACGTGGCCGCCGTGGTGGACGTGCGCACCGCTCTCGCCCGGTTGCCGTTCCGGAAGCGGACGTGCGTGGTCCTGCGGCACGCCTTCGACCTGTCGGAGAAGGACACCGCTCTGGCACTGGGAATATCGGTCGGTACGGTGAAGAGCCAGACCTCGAAGGGGATGGCCGAACTGGAACGGATGCTGGGCACCACGGGAGCAGCCGGCGAACTGTTGGCGGGGAGGAGGAACCGTTGAACGAGGAGCTCACCGGGCGGCTGCGCACAGCCGCCGAGGCCCACCAGCCCGACCGCGCCCGGATCCTGGCGCGCGTGGAACGCGGCACGTCCGACGCCCCCGCCCGCCACGGCGAGTCCTCAGGCGCGAGGCCCTGGCTCAGGGTGGCGCTCGCCTCCCTCGCCACGGCCGGCGTCCTGGCGGTCGGCGGTTTTGCCGCCGCCGCCATCGTCCAGTCCCCGCCCGCCCGGCCGCACGTCTCGGTCACCCCAGCCGCGCCGTCCGCGACCGGGTCTCCGCACGCGACGCCGTCGGCGCCGGCCACCGGCGGCCCGCCCGCGCCGGACCGCTCGTCGTCGACGAGCCCCAGCCCTGCCGCGGCAGGTGGCGCGGGCCCGGCCCGGCCCGGCAGCGCGCAGGTCCAGGACGGGCCTCTGTCGTCGGCCGGTGCCCTGGACGCAAGCAGCAACGCCTATTGGGCGCAGAGCAACCTCACCCTCAAGGCCACCCAGCCGCTCACCACACTCACCGTGGAACTGCGCATCACCCAGACCGGCGGAGTGCAGAGCACCGGCAGCTGGCGGACGCTGCCCGCCGACGACTTCACCGTCACCGTGCAGCACGAGGGCACGGGAGTGGTCTATCGCTGGATTCTCAAGCCGGGCCGTACGGTCCCCGCCGGTCAGCATGTCTTCGCCGGCCAGTACAACCACGCCGCCGGCGAGCGCGAGATCGAGCACGACGGCTACCGCGTCGACGCCAAGGGTCCCCGCGGAGCCCTTTCGGTCCGCGGTGGCTTCACCCCGGCACGGTGAGGCCGTGCCCGTAGCCTGATCGAAGCCACCCGGGACTGCGGCGCGGCCTCGAACAGCCACCGCTCCTCGCCGAGCATGGATGGCCTCGATCCGGACGACCTGGACGACCCGGACGACCCGGGCAACTCGCACCACGGACACCTGTGCGGCCATTTCGTCACGCGTCCGCATCCCTGGCTGCACGCCCCTCCCGGGCGTCGGAGCGGTGGAATGTGATCGCGAACAAATACACTCTCGTGAGCACACGTGAGACAGTCGTAGTGGCTGCGCAGCCCTGTCCGGCACCGGCGGCAGTCGATCCGCGCGATATGACCGACGAGGGGGCCCTGAGTGGGAACAGCGAGCACCGAGCCGGAGTCCCGTCAGCCCGTGATGGCGGACGTGGCGCGGGTCGCGGGCGTGTCCCACCAGACCGTGTCGCGGGTGCTGAACGGCGCGCCGCACGTCCGCCCCGACACCCGGGACCGGGTGCTGGCCGCCATCCGGGAGCTGGACTACCGGCCCAACTCGGCAGCCCGCGCGCTGGTCACCCGCCGCTCCCAGACCCTCGGCGTGGTCAGTTTCGGCAGCGCGCTCTACGGGCCCGCGTCGATGCTGGACGGGATCGAGCAGGCCGCACGCAGTGCGGGGTACTTCGTCAGCGTCGCGAGCCTGCGTTCGCTGGACAGCCGTTCCGTGCAGGAGGCGGTGGACCGGCTCCGCGACCAGGGTGTGGAGGGCATCGTCGTCATCGCGCCGCAGATCTCCGCGGTGAGCGCGGTGGCGAAGGTGTCCAGCGCGGTGCCGGTGGTCGCGGTGGGGTCGGGAAGCCGGTCCCGAGTGCCGATGGTCGCCGTCGACAACGAGTCGGGCGCGCTGGCCGCCACCCGGCACCTCCTCGACCTCGGGCACGCCACGGTGCACCACGTCGCTGGCCCGCCCGGCTGGCTGGAGACCAAGACCCGGCAGGACGGCTGGCGCAAGGCCCTCGAGGCCGCCGGCGCCGAGGTGCCGTCCGTGCAGAGCGGCGACTGGAGCGCGCGGTCCGGCTACGAGGCCGGACTACGGATCGCGGAGGACCCGCTGGTCACGGCGGTCTTCTGCGCGAACGACCACATGGCCCTCGGCCTGCTCCGCGCGTTCCACGAGGCGGGCCGGGCGATTCCCGGCGACATCAGCGTGGTCGGGTTCGACGACATCCCCGAGGCCGCGTACTTCGCCCCGCCGCTGACCACCGTGCGTCAGGACTTCGGCGAGCTGGGACGACGCGCGCTCGAACTCCTGGTGGAGGAGCTGACGGGCGTCGGCCATGCCCGCAGCCATGTGCTGATCTCGCCGGAGATGGTGCTGCGCCGCAGTGCCGGCCCGGTGGCGCGCAGAGGGTAGTCGGCGGCGGCCCCTGCGCTTCACGGCCCGGTCAAGATTGGGTAACGGCGTTCCGGTCCCCTTGTACGGCTAATTGTTAGCGTTAACAATCTCCCTCAAGCGAAACGACGCCGTTACATTCCGCCGACGCGGACGACGCGGACCACGCGGACAACGCCCTGGACCGCACCGCCGCCCGCAACCACGCCGCACCGGGCGTCCGGCGTCCGGACGGTGTTCCGCCACTCCCGCGCCGGTCGGTGAGTGGTCTCCCCACCCGAGAGGAATCCCACATGTCCAAGAGAGCTGCGGCGGCCTTGGCCGTCGGCGCGATGGTCGCCGTTCTGTCCGCTTGCGGTTCCGGGGGCGGCGGCTCGGCAGAGGGCAAGGGCTCCGGTCGTCAGCTCACCGTGGGCTTCTCGCAGGTCGGCGCGGAGAGCGGGTGGCGCACGGCCAACACCAAGTCCGTCCAGGACGCGGCCAAGAAGGCCGGGATCACGCTGAAGTTCTCCGACGCCCAGCAGAAGCAGGAGAACCAGATCAAGGCCATCCGCTCGTTCATCCAGCAGAAGGTGGACGTCATCGCCTTCTCGCCGGTGGTCGAGTCGGGCTGGGACACCGTGCTCAAGGAGGCCAAGGCCGCGCACATCCCGGTCGTGCTGACGGACCGCGCGGTGGACTCCGAGGACGAGTCGCTCTACGTCTCCTTCCTCGGTTCGGACTTCGTCGAGGAGGGCAAGAAGGCCGGCGACTGGCTGGTGAAGGAGTACCAGGGCAAGAGTGACGCGGTGAACATCGTGGAGCTGCAGGGCACCACCGGCTCGGCCCCGGCCAACGACCGCAAATCGGGCTTCGCCGACGTCATCAAGACCGACCCCAAGTTCAAGATCACAGCCTCCCAGACCGGCGACTTCACGCGAGCCAAGGGCAAGGAGGTCATGCAGGCCTTCCTGAAGTCCCAGCCGCAGATCGACGTGCTCTACGCGCACAACGACGACATGGCGCTCGGCGCCATCCAGGCCATCGAGGAAGCCGGCAAGAAGCCGGGCACCGACATCAAGATCATCTCGGTGGACGGCGTCAAGGACGCCTTCACCGCGATGAGCCAGGGCAAGATCAACGTCCTCGTCGAGTGCAATCCCCTCCTCGGGGACCAACTGATGGACCTGATCAAGAAGGTCAAGGCCGGCGAGCAGGTTCCGCGCCGGATCAAGACCGAAGAGGGCGTCTTCACCCAGGACCAGGCCGCGGCCGCCCTGCCCACCCGCCAGTACTGACCGGCCCGGTGACCAAGGCCGCCCGGTTCGCGGGGGGTGGGCGGCCCCGAGCCCCCGGTCCCAGCACCCGGTCCCAGCCCCGAGTCCCGCCCGATTCCCCGGCCCCGCACACCCGGGCCCCGAACCGCCCGCCGCCCCCGAACCGGACGGCCGCGGTCCCGATCACGAGAGGAGGGGCGGATGCCCGCACACCCTGCACGGCAACCGGTCCTGGAAGCACACGGGATCCGCAAGGAGTTCCCGGGCGTGGTGGCCCTGGACGGGGTCGACTTCCGGCTCTTCCCCGGCGAAGTGCACGCGCTGATGGGTGAGAACGGCGCCGGCAAGTCCACCCTGATCAAGGTCCTCACCGGCGTCTACGAGGCGGACGACGGGGAGGTCGTGCTCGGTGGCCGGTCCGTGCGCATCGCCGGCCCGCTGCAGGCGCAGCAGGCCGGGATCAGCACGGTGTACCAGGAGGTCAACCTCTGCCCGAACCTGTCGGTGGCGGAGAACGTCTTCATCGGTCGGGAACCGCGCCGCTTCGGACTCGTCCACTGGTCCGAGATGCGCTCGCGCGCCGCACGCCTGGTCGCCGATCTCGATCTCGATATCGATGTCAGCGCCCCGCTGAACAGCTACTCGATCGCCGTCCGGCAACTGGTCGCGATCGTTCGGGCGGTGGCGGTCTCGGCCAAGGTGCTGATCCTGGACGAGCCCACGTCCAGCCTGGACCGTGAGGAGGTCCGGCAACTCTTCGCCGTCATACGCCGGTTGCGCGACCAGGGGGTGGCGATCCTGTTCGTCTCCCACTTCCTGGACCAGATCTACGAGATATGCGACCGCATGACCATCCTGCGGGGCGGCAGGCTGGAGGGCGAGTACGCCACGAGCGAGCTGAGCCAGGCAGGCCTGGTCGCCCGCATGATCGGAGGTGAACTGGCGCGTCTGGAGGAACTGTCGGGCACCACCCGCCGCGAGCCCGCCCCCGAGGCCGCAACCAGGCCGTTCCTGCGGGCCGAGGGGCTGGCGCGCAGTGGTGCGATCGAGCCGTACGACCTGACCGTTCGACCCGGCGAAGTCGTCGGCCTGGCCGGTCTGCTGGGGTCCGGCCGGACGGAGGCGGCCCGCCTCCTGTTCGGGGCCGACCGCAGTACCCGGGGCTCGGTGCGCATCGAGGACACCACCGTCACGCTGCCCACGCCGCGCGCCGCGATCTCGTACGGGATCGCCTTCTGCTCGGAGGACCGCAAGAAGGAGGGTCTCTTCGGGGAGTTGACGGTACGTGAGAACATTGTCCTCGCCCTGCAGGCGGCGCGTGGCTGGACCCGTCCGCTCTCCCGTGCCAAGCAGGAGGAGATCGCGCTGCGCTGGATCCGGTCGCTCGACATCCGCCCGGACAACCCCGAGGCGCTGGTGCGCAATCTCAGCGGGGGCAACCAGCAGAAGGTGCTGCTGGCACGCTGGCTGATCACCGACCCCAAGCTGCTGATCCTCGACGAGCCCACCCGGGGCATCGACATCGGTGCCAAGGCCGAAATCCAGAAGCTGGTGGCCGGGTTGGCCGAGGACGGCATGTCGGTGCTGTTCATCTCGGCCGAGCTGGAGGAGGTACTGCGGCTCAGCCACCGGGTGTGCGTGCTGCGGGACCGCCGGATGGTCGACGAGCTGCCCAACGACGGTTCGCTCACCCCCGAGCGCATCATGGCGACGATCGCGAGCGGGGCCCGGTCATGACCAAGCACCGTCTCTTCTGGCCCGCCGCGGTGCTCACCGCCCTGCTGCTGGCCAACGTGGTGTTCACTCCGGACTTCTTCGCGATCCGCATCAAGGACGGGCACCTGTACGGGAGCCTCATCGACATCCTCCACTTCGGCGCCCCGCTGCTCCTGGTGGCGCTGGGCATGACGCTGGTCATCGCGACCAGCGGCATCGACCTCTCGGTCGGCTCCACCGTCGCCATCGCGGGCGCGCTGGCCTGCCTGCACATCAGCGGGGCGGACGACCCGGCAAGCACCGGCACGGTGTTCGGCGCCGTCGCCATCGCCCTCGCGGTGGCACTCGTCCTGGGGCTGGTCAACGGCGTACTCGTGGCCAAGGCCGGCGTCCAGCCCATCATCGCCACCCTCATCCTGATGGTGGCCGGACGCGGCGTGGCCCAGCTGGTGACGGACGGTCAGATCCTCACGATCACCAGTGAGCCCTACAAGCTGATCGGCGGCGGCTACTGGCTCACCATGCCGTTCGCGATCCTCCTCGCCGGCGCGGTCGTGCTGCTGACCTCGCTGCTGACCCGGCGCACCGCGCTCGGGCTGCTGCTGGAGTCGGTCGGCGGCAACCCGGTGGCCGGCCGACTGGTCGGCATCCGGGCGATGGGCCTGATCTGCCTGGTCTACGTCTTCAGCGCGCTGTGCGCCGGGATCGCGGGGCTCATGATCAGCTCGAACGTCTCCAGTGCGGACGGCAACAACGCCGGGCTCTGGATCGAGCTGGACGCCATCCTGGCCGTGGTCGTCGGCGGCACCTCACTGACCGGCGGGCGGTTCTCGCTCGGCGGCACGGTGATCGGCGCGTTGATCATCCAGACCCTCTCCACCACCGTCTACACCATGGGCATTCCCCCGGAAACCACCTTGGTCTTCAAAGCCTTCGTGGTCATCGTGGTCTGCCTGGTCCAGTCACCCGCCTTCCGGGCCAAGGCCGCGCGCCACCGGGCCCGGCCCGCACGCGGCCCGAAGCCGGGCCCGGTGGCACCCGAGAACATGGAGGTGGGGGCATGAGCGCGATCGCGGCGGCCCGTGGCCGCGCGTCCCTCCCGCTGCTGGTCACGTCGGTCCTGCTGGTCTCGATGTTCAGCGCCGGATCCGTCCAGTACGACGGCTTCTTCTCCGGGCAGGTGCTGCTCAACCTGCTCATCGACAACGCCTTCCTGCTGGTGGTCGCCATCGGGATGACCTTCGTGGTGCTGACCGGAGGGATCGACCTGTCGGTCGGCGCCATGGTCGCCCTGTCCACGATGATCTCCGCCTGGCTGGTGGAACAGCACGGCTGGCCGCCGCTGCTGGTGATTCCGCTGGTCCTGGCGGTGGGGACGGGCGCCGGGCTCGCGATGGGATGGGTGATCCACTCCTTCGAGATCCAGCCGTTCATCGTGACCCTCGCCGGAATGTTCCTGGCCCGCGGCCTCTGCTACACGATCAGCATCGACTCGATCTCCCTCACCGACCCGACGTACACGGCCTTCGCCCAGACCCGGATACCGCTGCCCGGCGGCCTGTTCGTCTCGCCGAGCGTGCTGATCGCGGTCGGGGTGCTGGTGATCGCCTTCGTGGTCCTGCACCACACCCGGCTGGGCCGGAACGTGTACGCGCTGGGCGGCAGCGAGCAGTCCGCCCTGCTGATGGGCCTTCCCGTCGGGCGGACGAAGATCACCGTCTACGCCGTCAGCGGCTTCTGCTCTGCGCTCGGGGGAGTACTGCTGACCTTCTACATGCTCTCCGGCTACGGGCTGCACGCGGTGGGCCTGGAACTGGACGCCATCGCCGCCGTGGTCATCGGCGGGACGCTGCTGACCGGAGGCTCCGGGTACCTGCTCGGCACCGCGCTGGGGGTGCTCGTACTGGGCCTGATCCAGACGGTCATCAGCTTCCAGGGCACGCTCAGTTCGTGGTGGACCAGGATCGTGGTCGGCGGCCTGCTGTTCGTCTTCATCCTGCTCCAACGCCTGATCGCAGGCCGCCGCACGCCGTGATCTTCCGACGGGCAGCCCACCTTTGACGCGCCGTTTGTTAGCGCTAACGGCGCCCCGGCGACGTCCCTTACGCCCTCTCGGGCCTCCGTACGAAGGATGTGAAATGACCGTGACCCCTCCTACCCAGACCCCGGAGAGGTACGTCGTCGGTGTCGACTTCGGCACTCTCTCCGGCCGGGCCGTGGTGGTCCGCGTACGGGACGGCGAGGAGGTCGGCTCCGCCGTCCACCCGTACGCGCACGGCGTGATCGAGCACGAACTCCCCACCACCGGTGAGCTCCTGCCGCCCGACTGGGCCCTCCAGCACCCCGAGGACTGGCGCGAGGTGCTGCGCGCCGCCGTGCCCGCCGCGCTGGCCGCGAGCGGCATCGACCCGGCCACCGTCATCGGCATCGCCACCGACTTCACCGCCTGTACCGTCCTGCCCGTACGGGCCGACGGCACCCCGCTCGCCGAGACCGCGCTGGGCACGCGCCCGCACGCCTGGCCCAAGCTCTGGAAGCACCACGCCGCCCAGAGCCAGGCCGACCGCATCAACCACCTCGCCCACCTGCGAGGCGAGAAGTGGATCTCCCGCTACGGCGGCAGGATCTCCGCCGAGTGGCAGTACGCCAAGGCGCTCCAGCTGCTGGAGGAGGACCCGGACACCTACGCCGCCACCGAGCGCTGGATCGAGGCGGCCGACTGGATCGTCTGGCAGCTCGCGGGCGTCGAGACCCGCAACGCCTGCACGGCGGGATACAAGGGGATCCACCAGGACGGCCAGTACCCCAGCGAGGACTACCTCGCCGCCCTGCACCCCGACTTCGCCGACTTCGCACGCACCCGCCTGGAGCACCCGCTCTCACCCCTGGGCTCCCGGGCCGGCTGCCTCACCGCCGAGGCCGCCGCCTGGACCGGCCTGCCCGAGGGCATCGCCGTCGCCACCGGCAACGTCGACGCCCACGTCGCGGCACCCGCCGCCCAGGCCGTCGAGAACGGCCAACTCCTCGCCATCATGGGCACCTCCACCTGCCACGTCGTGAGCGGCCCCGCACTCGCCGACGTGCCGGGCATCTGCGGAGTCGTCGAAGGCGGCATCGTCGAGGGCGCCTACGGCTACGAGGCGGGGCAGAGCGCGGTCGGTGACATCTTCGCCTGGTGGCTGCGCCAGGGCGTACCCGCCGACTACCTCGCCGAGGCCGACACCACCGGTGAGGACCTGCACCAGCTGCTCTCCCGCAAGATCGCCGACCAGCCCGTCGGCGGCCACGGCCTGGTGGCCCTCGACTGGATGAACGGCAACCGCTCCACGCTGGTCGACCACCACCTCTCCGGCGTCATCGTCGGCCTCACCCTCGCCACCCGTCCCGAGGAGATCTACCGCGCCCTGCTGGAAGCCACCGCCTTCGGCACCCGCACCATCGTGGACGCCCTGGAGCAGGGCGGCGTACCCGTCACCGAGTTCATCGTGACCGGCGGGCTGAAGAAGAACCCCCTGCTCATGCAGATCTACGCCGACGTGCTGCGCCGCCCCGTCTCCCTCGCCGAGTCCGCCCAGGGTCCCGCCCTCGGCTCCGCCATCCACGCCGCCGTCGCCGCCGGAGCGCACCCGGACGTACGTACCGCGGCCGCCGCCATGGGCCGGGTGCGGCGCGGCGCCTACCAGCCGGACACCGCGCGCGCCGATGCGTACGACCGTCTCTACGCCGAGTACCGCGCCCTGCACGACCACTTCGGCGCCGGCCCCGACAAGCTCCTCCATCGCCTCCGTGCCCTGCGCAACGCGGCGCTGACCGCCCGCCGAGCCGACCCGAATGCCGACCCGAACGCCGACCCGAACGCCGCCCCGGCCGCAGCCCACAAGAGCGAGGTCTGACCGTGGAATCCCCTATCGATCTGCTGCGCCGCCAGGTCAGCGACCTCCACCAGGAGCTGGTCCGCTACAACCTCGTCGTCTGGACGGCCGGCAACGTCTCGGCCCGCGTCCCCGGCGAGGACCTGATGGTCATCAAGCCGAGCGGCGTCTCGTACGACGAGCTGACGCCCCGGAACATGATTCTCTGCGACCTGGACGGCAAGGTCGTCGAGGGCGAGTACTCCCCGTCCTCCGACACCGCCGCACACGCCTACGTCTACCGCCACATGCCCCACGTCGGGGGAGTGGTCCACACCCACTCGACGTACGCGAGCGCCTGGGCCGCGCGCGGTGAGGCGGTGCCCTGCGTACTGACCGCCATGGCCGACGAGTTCGGTGCCGCGATCCCCGTCGGCCCCTTCGCGCTGATCGGCGACGACTCCATCGGCCGCGGCATCGTCGAGACCCTGCGGGACCACCGCTCACCCGCCGTCCTGATGAAGAGCCACGGCGTCTTCACGATCGGCAAGGACGCCAGGGCAGCCGTCAAGGCCGCCGTGATGTGCGAGGACGTCGCGCGCACCGTCCACATCTCCCGCCAGCTCGGCGAGCCCCTGCCGATCGCGCAGGACGACATCGACCGCCTCAACCACCGCTACCAGAACGTGTACGGCCAGCAGCCCACTGCCCGCTAAGGAGACACACGCCCCCATGAAGGCACAGAAGGCAATCGAGGGCCGCGAAGTCTGGTTCCTGACCGGCAGCCAAGGGCTTTACGGCGACGACACCTTGCGTCAGGTCGCAGAGCAGTCCCGCCGGATCGCCGACGCACTCGGCGACTCCGGCATCCCGGTGAACATCGTCTGGAAGCCCGTCCTCACCGACGCCGGCGCGATCCGGCGGATCTGCCTCGACGCCAACGCCGACGACGCCTGCATCGGCCTCATCGCGTGGATGCACACCTTCTCCCCGGCGAAGATGTGGATCTCGGGCCTGGACGCCCTGCGCAAGCCGCTGCTCCACCTGCACACCCAGGCCAACGTCTCGCTGCCCTGGGCGTCGATCGACATGGACTTCATGAACCTGAACCAAGCAGCCCACGGGGACCGCGAGTTCGGCTACATCCAGTCCCGGCTCGGCGTGGCCCGCAAGACCGTCGCCGGACACGTCAGCGACCCCTCGGTCGCCGCGCGGATCGCCTCCTGGGCCCGGGCCGCGACCGGCCGCTGCGAGCTGCGGAGCCTCAAGCTGGCGCGCTTCGGCGACAACATGCGCGACGTCGCCGTGACCGAGGGGGACAAGGTCGAGGCCCAGCTCCGCTTCGGCGTCTCGGTCAACACCTACGGGGTCAACGACCTGGTCGAAGCCGTCGACGCGGCCGCCGACGCCGACGTCACCGAACTGGTCAAGGAGTACGAGGACACCTACCGGCTCGCCCCCGAGCTCCGCCCGGGCGGGGACCGGCACGACTCCCTGCGCTACGCCGCCCGCATCGAACTCGGGCTGCGCGGCTTCCTCGCGGACGGCGGCTTCCACGCCTTCACCACCAACTTCGAGGACCTCGGAGGGCTGCGTCAGCTGCCCGGCCTGGCCGTGCAGCGGCTGATGGCCGACGGCTACGGGTTCGGCGGCGAAGGCGACTGGAAGACCTCCGTCCTGCTGCGCACGCTCAAGGTGATGTCCGCCGGACTGGCGGGAGGCACGTCCTTCATGGAGGACTACACCTACCACCTCGAGCCGGGGCAGGAGTTGATCCTCGGGGCGCACATGCTGGAGGTCTGCCCGACCATCGCAGCCGCCGTGCCGTCCTGCGAGGTCCATCCGCTGGGCATCGGCGGCCGCGAGGACGCGGTCCGCCTCGTCTTCGACGCCCGGCCCGGCCCCGCCGTCGTGGTCGGGCTGGCCGACATGGGCGACCGGTTCCGCCTGGTCGCCAACGAGATCGACGTGATCGGGCCCCCCGAGCCGCTGCCGAAGCTGCCCGTCGCGCGTGCCGTCTGGCAGCCGCGGCCGAACCTGCGCACGTCGACCGAGGCATGGCTGACTGCCGGCGCTCCCCACCACACCGTGCTGTCGAGCGCGCTCGGGACCGAGGAGCTGGGCGACCTCGCCGACATGCTCGCCACCGAGCTGCTGGTCATCGACGCGGACACCACGATCCGCCAGTTCACCCAGGAGATCCGCTGGAACCAGGCCTACCACCGCCTGGCCCAGGGCTTCTGACGCAAAGGGCGAGCGGGGGTCCTCCCGGGCCGCCGCCGCCCTTTCGGTCCTCCCGAACCCACCCCGTCCCCCGAATCGGAGTGACGAACAGCCATGCCCGACGCGCCCACCCGACTCGACGGCGGTTCCCTGACGATCCGTCGCGAGCCGTACGCGACCCTCCCGGACGGGCGGGTCGTCGACCGCTGGGCCTTCGGCTCCGAGGGCGCCGTCACGGCGGAAGTGCTCAGCCTCGGCGCCCGGCTCCAGGAGCTGTACGCACCGGACCGGGACGGGCACCGCGCCAACATCGTGCTGGGCGGCGGGAGCGTGGCGGACATGCTCGGCGAGGCGAAGTACCTCGGGGCAACGGTCGGCCGCTACGCGAACCGGATCGCAGGCGGCGAACTGCCCGTCGCGGGCACCGTCCACCGGCTGCGGACGCAGGGAAACGGCCACACCCTGCACGGCGGCCCCGAAGGCTTCGACGCGCGCATCTGGGACGCCACAGAGGTGCGCGAGCCGAGCCGCGTCGGCGTCCGCTTCACGCTGCACAGCCCGGACGGCGACCAGGGCTTCCCCGGCGCGCTCACCGTCCAGGTGACCTATCTGCTGGACCGTGCGGGTTCGCTCACACTCGCGTACGAGGCCGCCACCGACGCGCCCACGGTGGTCAACCTGACCAACCACGCCTACTTCAACCTGGCCGGCGAGGGCAGCGGCACCATCCTCGACCACGTGCTGCAGGTCGACGCGGACCAGTACACGCCCGTGGACGGCGAGTTGATCCCGTACGGCCCGCACTTCCCGGTCGAGGGCACCCCGTTCGACCTCACCGAGCCGCGCCCGGTCGGCGAGCGGATCACGGCCGACCACCCGCAGCTGCGGCTGGCCGGCGGTGGATTCGACCACAACTGGGTGCTCCGTCCGTACGAGGGCCAGGACCCGCGGCAGGTGGCGGTACTGGCGCACCGGGCCAGCGGCAGACGGATGGAGTGCCTGACCACCGAGCCCGGCCTGCAGATCTACACCGGGAACCTCTTCGACGGCTCGCTGACAGGTCCGGGCGGCGCACCGTACCGGGCCTTCGCCGGGATCGCGCTGGAAACCCAGCACTTCCCCGACTCGCCGCACCGCCCTTTCTACCCCTCCACCGTCCTGCGCCCGGGGGAGGAGTACCGCTCGACCACGCTCTACCGGTTCTCGGTGGACCCAGGCTGACCCGCGGCGCCCGGCCGCGCCCGACCCTGCGCGGCCCTCAGGCAGTGGTCCTGGCTGAACAACACCTGCCGGCAGTGGCAGCTCAAGGCCAACCGAACCTCCTCCACCCCCACCCACAGGAGAAGTCGTGACCGGAACGCGCATGCTCCCGACAGCTCTCACGGCCGTAGCCGTCCTGGCCGCCGCCCAACTTCTGGTGGTCCCGGCTCAGGCCGCGACACCTGCCTCGCCCGCCGTCTCGTACGCCAACCCCCTGGTGAACCAGCGCGCCGACGCCCAGATCTACAAGCACACCGACGGCTCCTACTACTTCACCGCGACCGCCCCTGAGTACGACCGCATCATCCTGCGCCGGGCGACGACCATCCGGGGTCTGTCCACCGCCCCCGAGACGGTGATCTGGACCAAGCACGCCACCGGCGAGATGGGCGCGCACATCTGGGCCCCGGAGATCCACTTCATCGACGGCAAGTGGTACGTGTACTTCGCCGCCGGATCCACCACCGACGTGTGGAAGATCCGGATGTACGTCCTCGAGAGCTCCGCCGCCAACCCGCTCGGCGGCGGCTGGACCGAGAAGGGCAAGATCGCCACCCCGATGGACAGCTTCGCGCTGGACGCCACCACCTTCGTCGTGGGCGGCACCCGCTACCTCAGCTGGGCCCAGCAGGACCCGGCCATCGCGACCAACTCGAATGTCTACGTAGCGAAGATGTCGAACCCCTGGACCATCTCCGGCACGCCGACCCGGCTCACGGTGCCCACCTACGGCTGGGAGACGGCCGGCTTCAAGGTCAACGAAGGCCCGGCGCTCATCCAGCGCGGCGGAATGGTCTTCCTGAGTTACTCGGCGTCCGCGACCGACAGCAACTACTGCCTCGGCCTGCTCTCCGCCTCCGCGACCAGCGACCTCCTCAACCCGACCTCCTGGACGAAGAGCCCGAGGCCGGTCTTCACCAGCAACACGGCGACCGGCCAGTACGGCCCGGGCCACAACCAATTCACCACGTCCGAGGACGGCAAGAGCGACATCCTCGTGTACCACGACCGCAACTACAAAGACATCACCGGGGATCCGCTCGACGACCCCAACCGCCGCACCCGCGTCCAGAAGCTGTACTGGAACTCCGACGGCACACCCAACTTCGGCATCCCGGTCGCGGACGGCGCCACGCCGTTCCGTCTCTCCTCGTACAACTACCCCGACCGATACATCCGCCACTGGGAGTACCGGGCCAGGCTGGAGGCGGACATGGCCAACCTGGCCGACTCGCAGTTCCGCACCGTGACCGGGCTCTCCGGCAGCGGCACCGTCTCGCTGGAGTCCGCCAACTTCCCCGGCTACTACCTCCGCAGCAGGAACGGCGAGGCCTGGGTCGAGAAGAACGACGGCACGACCGCCTTCAAGGACAGCGCCAGCTTCCACCAGCGCGCCGGCCTCGCGGATCCGGCGGGGGTCTCCTACGAGTCGTACAGCGATCCGGGCCAGTACCTGCGGCACTACGACTTCCTGCTCCACGTCCAGCCCGTCAGCACCACCTTGGCCAAGGCTGACGCCACCTTCCACCGACAATGACCACCCCGTCCGCCCGCCCCCCTCCCCCCGGGGGTGCGGCCGGACGCAGCGGCTCAGGAACCGGCCCTGCGCTTGTTGTAGACGTCGAATCCGACCGCGGCCAGCAGCACCAGGCCCTTGATGACCTGCTGGTAGTCGGTGCCGATACCGACGAGCGACATGCCGTTGTTGAGCACGCCGAGCACCAGGCCGCCGATGATGGCGCCGAGCACCGTGCCGACGCCGCCCGAGGCCGAGGCGCCGCCGATGAACGCGGCGGCGATCGCCTCCAGTTCGAAGTTGATACCGGCCTGCGGTGTGCCCGCGTTGAGGCGGGCGGCGAAGACCATGCCGGCCAGCGCCGCCAGCACGCCCATGTTGACGAAGGCGAGGAAGACGACCCGCTTGCTCTTGACCCCCGACAGCTTCGCCGCGGCCTCGTTGCCGCCGATCGCGTAAGCGTGGCGGCCCAGGACGGAGTTGCGCATCACGTACCCGAAGGCGACCAGCAGCACGCCGAGGATCAGCAGCACGATGGGGAAGCCGTGGTAGCTCGCCAGCAGCAGGGTGAACACCAGCACGGCGGCGGCGATGGCACCCAGCTTCGCCAGGAAGAAGCCCAGCGGGAACACCGCGAGGCCGTGGCGGGCGGCCTGCCGGCGGCCCCTGACCTCCTGCAGGACGGCTACCACGAGCACGACGAGCCCCAGCAGCAGGGTCAGGTTGTGGTAGTCGGTCTGCGGGCCGACCTCGGGCAGGAAGCCGCTGCTGATCTCCTGGAAGCCCTTGGGGAAGGGAGCCACCGACTGGCCCTGCAGCACGATCTGCGTCCCCCCGCGGAACAACAGCATGCCGGCCAGCGTGACGATGAAGGACGGGATACCGACGTACGCGATCCAGAACCCCTGCCAGGCACCGGCGGCCGCCCCGATCAACAGGGCCGCGGCCAGCGCGAGCGGCCACGGCACGTCGTGCTTGACCATCATCACGGCCGCGGCGGCGCCGACGAAGGAGGCCAGAGACCCGACCGAAAGATCGATGTGCCCCGCGATGATCACGATCATCATGCCGATGGCCAGAATCAGGATGTAGCTGTTCTGCTGGATCAGATTCGTGACGTTCAGCGGCTGGAGCAGGATGCCGCCGGTCCATATCTGGAACACCGCGACGATCAGCGCCAGCGCGACCAGCATGCCGTACTGGCGTACGTTGCCGCGCAGCGCCCGCGCCAGCAGGGGGCCGATGCCGCCACCGCCTCCGGGCTCGGCCGGCGCGGCCTTCCTGAGGTCCGTCGTGCCCGGGGTGTCCGTGGTCTCCGTCTGGGCCATGCCCTACACCTGCTCGTTCTCGGTCGCAGCGGTCACGGTCATGAGGCGCATGAGTGACTCCTGGGTCGCGTTCGCGCGGTCCACCTCACCGGTGAGCCGGCCCTCGGCCATCGTGTAGATGCGGTCGCACAGGCCGAGCAGTTCGGGGAGTTCGGAGGAAATGATGAGCACCGCCTTGCCCTCGGCCGCGAGTTCGGCGATCACCGTGTAGATCTCGGCCTTGGCGCCGATGTCGATGCCCCGGGTGGGTTCGTCGAGGATCAGTACGTCGGGCCCGGAGAAGATCCACTTGCTGAGGACCACCTTCTGCTGGTTGCCTCCGCTGAGTTTCCCGGTCTCCGCGTACACCGAGGGCGCCTTGATGTTCATGGTCCTGCGGAAGGACTCGGCGACCCGGGTCTCCTCGTGCTCGTTGACCCAGCCGCGCCGCGCGACCTTGCCGAGCGCGCTCAGCGAGATGTTGCGGCTGATGCCTTCCATCAGGTTCAGCCCGAGGTGTTTGCGGTCCTCGGGGACGTACGCGATGCCGTGGCCGATCGCCTCCGGGACGGTGCGGGTGCGGATCTCCTTGCCGTCCAGCAGTACCCGGCCTCCCGCGTAGCGCCCGTACGAGCGGCCGAAGACGCTCATCGCGAGCTCGGTACGGCCGGCCCCCATCAGGCCGGCGATACCGACGATCTCCCCGCGCCCGACCTCGAGCGACACGCCGTCGACCACCTTGCGCTGATGGTCGATCGGGTGGTGGACGGTCCACCCCTCGACGGCGAAGGCGACCTCGCCCGCCTCGGGTGCGCGCTCCGGGTAGCGGTGCTCCAGATCGCGGCCGACCATGCCCCGGATGATCCGGTCCTCGGAGATGCCCTGCGCGCCCACCGCGATGGTCTCGATGGTCCGGCCGTCGCGCAGGATGGTGACGGAGTCGGCGACCTGGGCGATCTCGCCCAGCTTGTGCGAGATGAGGATGCAGGAGATGCCCTGGGCCTTGAGCTCCAGGATGAGGTCGAGCAGCTTGCGGCTGTCCTCGCCGTTCAGGGCGGCCGTGGGCTCGTCCAGGATCAGCAGCTTGACCTCCTTGGCGAGCGCCTTGGCGATCTCGACCAGCTGCTGCTTGCCCACGCCGATGTCGGCGACCCGGGTGTGCGGGCTCTCGTCCAGGCCGACCCGGCGCAGCAGCGCCCTGGCGTGGGTGAGCGTCTTGCTCCAGCTGATGAAGCCCCGCGTGGCGTGCTCGTTGCCGAGGAAGATGTTCTCCGCGATGGAGAGGTACGGCACCAGGGCGAGCTCCTGGTGGATGATCACGATGCCGCGCCGTTCGCTGGCCCGGATGTCCTTGAAGGCACAGGGCTCGCCCTGGAAGAGGATCTCGCCTTCGTAGGAGCCGTGCGGGTGAACTCCGCTGAGCACCTTCATCAGGGTGGACTTCCCGGCGCCGTTCTCACCGCAGACGGCGTGGACTTCGCCGGGGGCGACGCTCAGGGTGACGCCGGAGAGGGCTTTGACGCCGGGGAAGGACTTGCTGATCGAACGCATCTCGAGGACGGGTCCGGCCATGGTGGTGCATCCGTTCGACTGGGGGGCGGGACGGGGGGCCTGTCAGCTCGACTGCCCCACCCGTACCCGCCCGGCTCTGGTGCGGCCCCGTGTTCGGGCCCGGTGGCGGCTACTTGAGCTGATCAGCGGTGTACTGCCCGCCCTCGACCAGCACCTTCTGGTAGTTCTCCTTGTCGACGCTGACCGGTTGCAGCAGGTAGGCCGGTACGACCTTGACACCGTTGTCGTACTGCGTGGTGTCGTTGACCTCGGGCTTGCCGCCGGTGAGCAGGGCGTCGCCCATCTGCACCGCGACCTTGGCCAGCTCACGGGTGTCCTTGTACACGGTCTGGGTCTGCTCGCCCGCGATGACGGACTTCACCGAGGCCAGCTCGGCGTCCTGGCCGGTGACGACCGGAAGCGCCTTGCCCGAGCTGCCGTAGCCGACGCCCTTGAGGGAGGACAGGATGCCGATGGAGATGCCGTCGTAGGGGGAGAGGACCGCGTCGACCCGGGCGGAGGTGTACGACTTGCTCAGCAGGTTGTCCATGCGGGACTGTGCGACGCCGCCGTCCCAGCGCAGCGTGGCGACCTGGTTGAAGCCCGTCTGACCGCTCTGGACGACCAGCTTCTTCTGGTCGACGTACGGCTGGAGCACGCTCATGGCGCCCTGGAAGAAGAAGGTGGCGTTGTTGTCGTCCGGCGAGCCGGCGAACAGCTCGATGTTGAACGGGCCCTTGCCGTTCGCGAGGTCCAGCTTGTCGGCGATGTAAGTGCCCTGCAGGACACCGACCTTGAAGTTGTCGAAGGTCGCGTAGTAGTCGACGGCCCCGGTGCCGCGGATCAAGCGGTCGTACGAGATCACGGGGATCTTCGCGTCGGCGGCCCTCTGGAGGACGTTCGTGAGCGAGGAGCCGTCGATGGCAGCCACCACCAGCAGCCTGGCACCCTTCGTGATCATGTTCTCGATCTGCGACACCTGGTTCTCGACGACGTTGTCGCCGTATTGCAGGTCGGTCTTGTATCCCTTGGCCTGGAACTGCTTGACCATGTTGTCGCCGTCGTTGATCCAGCGCTCCGACGACTTGGTGGGCATCGCGATGCCGACCAGGCCGCCCTTGGCGTCACCGCCGCCCGCGCCGTCGCCCACGCCGTTGGCGCTCTGGCCGCAGGCCGTCAGGGTCAACGTGAGGCCCGCAGCAGCGAGGCCCATCAAAACCTTCCGCACTCTTCCTCCAGTGGTCTATCGCGATCGGCGGGACCTCGGCGGGGCCTCGGATCGGGTCGAGCGGGTCGAGCGTCGGCCGGGGGTGGGGGCGGCCGGGTTCGCCCGGGCCTGGTACGGCCGACCGGGCTGCGGGTGAAACCTGAGAGTTAACGCTCACAGAAACTGCGTCAAGGGTCCGGAGATCACTGTTGGGTATAGCGGGGCGTAGGTGAGACGCGCTCGGGAGTGCGTGTGCGACGGCTATACTGTGAGCGCTAACAATGCCCGCAGCAGCGTCCGGTACGGCAGCAGGGCCCGGACCGCGCGTCGCGGTCCGGGCCCTGCCCGTGCTGTGCCGCCCTGCGGCAGGGGTGCGTCAGCTGCGTCAGCTCTGTGCGGTGTCGTCGCCGGCCTGCCTGGCACCCTCGGCCGCGCGTGCCTTCTCGCGCATCTTGCGCACCAGCTCCGCCTTCCGGTCGGCGGCACCTTGGCGGTCGAGGTTGCGGTGCGGACCGTTGTTCTGCCGCTCGGCGCGGGACAGCTTCTTGCGCTGGCCGCCGCCCTGGCCCACCGGGTTGTTGATGTTCTTGCTGTCGGTCACGGGCTCTCCCGGTGGTGATGTGAAGTGATCTGCGGATTCATCGGTGGGGGACGGGTGCGGCGACCTCGGAGGACGTCAGCAAGGGCCCGTCACGCCCTCACTCGTCCATCGGCCTCTGGAAGAACATGACAAAGACGTTACCCGGTTCCCCCGACCCCGCAGACCAACCCCTTCGCCGCCCCGGCGTCGGCCCGGCCTTCTGCGAGCGCCCACGGTCCGGCCACCACTCGGCCAGCTCGACGGGGCCGCGGCCATCACCCCGCAAGCCGGTCAGGCGGGGGGCAGGTTCTGTTCGGACCAGACCGTCTTGCCCCCCAGGGTGTAGCGGCTGCCCCAGCGGTGCGAGAGCTGGGCGACGATGTAGAGGCCGCGGCCGCCCTCCTCGGAGTTCCGTGCGCGCCGCATCCTCGGCTGCGTGTTGCTGGAGTCCGTGACCTCGCAGGTCAGGGTGTCCGCCCGGATCAGCCGGAGCCGGACCGGGCCGCCGGCGTGCCGGATGGCGTTGGTGACCAGCTCGCTGACGATGAGCTCCGTGCTGAAGGCGAGCTCGTCCAGGTCCCAGGCGGTCAGCTGGTCCAGTACGAGGTGGCGCGCGTCGCCGACGATCGCCGGGTCGGCGTCGAGCCGCCAGGTCGCGATGGAGTCGGCGTCCACCACCCGGGTGCGGGCCAGCAGGAGCGTGACGTCGTCCCTCAGCCTGCCCGGCGGCAGCCCTTCCACGATGTCGTGCCGTGCCTGACGCAGCGGCCGGCCGAGGACATCCGCGCGCAGCAGCCGGTCCGCGAGGTCGCGCATGCCCTCGTCGATGTCCCCCTCGCCGCGTTCGACCAGGCCGTCGGTGTACAGGGCGAGCACGCTCCCCGGCGGCAGTTCGCGTTCGACCGGCTCGAAGGGCCAGCCGCCGACCCCCAGGGGCGGGCCGGGGCTCAGCTCGACGTACTCCACGGCACCGTCCGGGCCGACCACGGCCGGAGGCGGGTGCCCGGCGCTCGCCATGACGCAGCTGCGGGTGACCGGGTCGTAGACGGCGTACAGGCAGGTGGCCCCGGCCGGACCGCTGGGCACCGGCGTGCCCGCGTCGCCGTCGTCCGCATCGTCGCTCTCCGCCTCGGCGACGACCTGCAGGACCATGTCGTCCACGTGCGCCAGCAGTTCCTCGGGTTCCAGTTCCAAGTCGGCCATCGCGCGTACGGCGCTGCGCAGACGGCCCATCATGGCCGTGGCGTGCAGGCCGTGGCCGGCGACGTCCCCGACCACCAGGGCGACGCGGGCGGAGGACAGGGGGATGACGTCGAACCAGTCGCCGCCCACTCCGCTGTCCGCGTCGGCCGGCAGGTAGACGCTGGCGGCCTCCAGCGCGGGCGTGTCCGAGGTGGCCGGCGGCAGGAGGCTGCGCTGCAGGCCGACCGCGGTGCGGCGTTCCTTGGTGTACCGCCGCGCGTTGTCCACGGCGACGGCCGCACGGGCGGCGATCTCCTCCAGGAGCGCCAGGTCCTCCTCGTCCATCGGGGGAGCGTCGCCCGTGCGCCAGAGCGTGAGCCTTCCGAACCGGATGCCGCGTGCGCACAGCGGCGCCGTCATCGCCGAATGGGCACCGGGGACGGCGGTGGCCCACTCGGGGGCCGTGTCGTTCCCGGGTCCCGTGGGCCGGGTCCCGAGGCCGGTGATCAGCTCTCCGCCGCGCTCCCGGACGCCGGGCGCGGCCGGTTCGGGCACTCCCGGACCCGTCCCGGCCGGGTGGGGACAGGCCGGGGCGAGCGGAGCCGTGAAGTGGGACGTACCCGTCCGCAGCACGTCCGCTTCCGCTCCGGCGACGGCCATCCGGATCAGGGGCAGGGCGAGGTGACCCTCGGCGGGGGGTTCCCCGCCGGTCAGTACGGTCTCCACGAGATCCACCGCGGCGCAGTCGCCGAAGGCCGGCGCCAGGACGGCGACCAGGTCCTCGACGGTGCGCAGGACGGACAGCGAGCCGCCCAGCGCTCCGGTCGCGCGGTACAGCAGGTCCAGCCGCCCGCGCGACCGCTCGTGGTCGGTGACGTCGGTGAACACCGCCGCCACGCCCATCGGATGTCCGTCGGGTTCCTGGAGCCGGAACGCCTGGATGGTCACGACCCGGCCGCCCCTCGGGTCGTCCAGGGTGCGCGCGGTCGTGTTGAAACCGACCAGGGGGTTCCCGCTGTCCAGGACCTCCCGCAGCCGGTCGTCGATGATCCGCGCGTCCTCGGCCCACAGGAAGTCGGCCAGGCGCCGGCCCTTCAGGTCGACGGGCACCCCGGTGTACGGCAGCAGGTGCGTGTTCGTCCGCAGCAGGCGCAGGTCCGCATCGAAGACGGCCAGGCCCACCCGGCCCTGCAGGAACAGTTCATGGGTGAAGGCGTGGTCCTGCCGCCACTGGGCGACCAGGTCCAGGGGTGCCCCGAGGACCAGGCAGCGGGCCGCGTCCCCGAGCGTGCCGTCGTACAGCGGGACGACGCGGAAGCCGATCTCCAGCTCGGCTCCCGTGCCGCGGCGCAGGGTGGCCCGGCCCTCCCACCCCGCCCGCTTTCCCCGCCCGCCCCGGGCCAGCAGCGCTTCCCAGTCGGCCGCGTCCGCCAGGAGGTCCCGGGCCGGCCGGCCGCACACGTCTGCGGACCTGCGCTCCAGGAGGGCTTCGGCCGCCGGAGTCCAGGCAATGATCGTCCCGGCGCCGTCCAGCAGTGCCGCGGCCGTGTTGGTGACAGCGAAGGGATAGTCCTGGTTGCTCTCGGTGGCGCGCATGCGTGCCCATCTCGTCCGCCGGTCCCGCTGTTCCCATGCTGGTCGATGTCCGGAACGAGAGCCAGCGCGCTGCGCCATCCGAGGCCTTCGCCCGGTCCCGGTCACCGGCGCACCTCGCGCGGCCCGGCCCGTAGGTCCGCCCCCCGGGCCGGTTCCGCAGCGCAGGCGGCACCGGCCCCGGCCTGCGTGCCGACTCGCCCGAACGGTCCCGGGCGGGACAGCATGGAGGGAGGCGGTCGGCGCGACGCCCTCGACAGGAGGCGATACGGACAGTGACCAGGCATCGCTTTGCGTTCTGCGGGGCCGAGCTCGCCGCCGTCTACGTGGTCGCCGACCAGGACCGGGAACTCCATCTGGCCGAGCTGACCGGAAACCGCGGCGTGCTCTACGGACTGCCCGCCATCCTCGCCGTGGCCGGCCACTCGCCCGCGGCCAATGCCTTCCGCTCCGGCAGGCCGCTGTGGCTGAACCCCAAGGAACTGGCCACGTTCATCGAGGACGATCCCCACCACTTCCCCACCCGGATCCGGGACGGTGGACCCACCTCGCCCGCCCGGATCTCGCTCGGCGCACTGCCCCTGGGCCACGGCGACCAGGAGCTCGGATGCCTGATCGTCGCCGGCGACGTCGGCGACGGCTTCAGCGCCGACGACCGCAGCCTCCTGGAGCTCTACGCCGACCAGGTGGCCGCCGGACTCGAATCGGTCGCCGCCCGCTTCGCCGGACGCAGAGCCCCGCAGGCGCACCTGGGCCACTCCCTGGTGCCCGACCAGGGCGGCGCGTTCATCCTCGAGCTGAACACCGGCCGCATGGAGGCCCACGCCCACGTGCTGGACCTGCTCGGCCTGCCTCCCGAGGAGTTCGACGGGCAGGTGGAGACCCTGCTCGCCTGCGCCGTCCCCGACGACATGCCCGCACTGATGGCCCTCGTCGAGCCGGACCGGCTGGCCGCCGGCGGACAGCAGCTGGCGTTCCGCATCCGCCGCCCGAACGGAGAGCTGCGCTGGCTGGGGCTGCGGTGCCGGGTGGAGGTGGACTCCGACGGCACACCGCAGCGCGTCCTCGGTGTGGTCGCCGACGCCACCTATCTGCGCCCCAGCGCCGACGACGTCTCCCTCGTACAGCGGCTGTCGGCCACGCTGGCGGGAGCGGCGACCATCCGGGAGGTCAGCCGGCTGGCGGTCGCCGCCCTGCGCGAGCCGCTCGGCGCCTCCCGGGTCGCGGTCGGCGAACTGGAGCACGACCGGCTCGTCGTCACCGCCCTCGACCCGCCGGAGCCCGATGCCTGGCCCGGGATCTGGCGCTCGGAATGGCGGTCCGAGTGGCCCGACGCGTCGCTCGGCGACCTGCCCACCCTGCAGAGCGCGCTGCACGGCCGGCACATGAGCCTGTGGCCGCCGGGCGCGGCGCTCGAGCCCGGTCTCCTGGGCGTCGGGCCCGGCGGTCTTGCGGTGCTGCCGCTGCCCGCCGAAGGCAGGATGGTCGGGGTGTGTCTGGTGGGGTGGGACACGGAGCACCGGTTCGGCCCGGAGGAGCGGTCGCTGCTGACCGCGACCGCGGGGCTGGTGGGCCAGGCCCTGGTGCGCGCCCACGCGCTGGACGCCGGCCACGAGCTCTCCACCATGCTCCAGCGCAGTCTGCTGCCCCGTAAGCTTCCGGAACTGCCGGGCGGGGTCGCCGTCGCGCGCTACCTTCCCGCGACGGCGGGACTCGAGGTCGGCGGCGACTGGTACGACGTCATTCCGCTCAGTGACGGTCACGTGGCCTTCGTCATCGGGGACGTCCAGGGGCACAGCGCGGGAGCCGCCACCATCATGGGCCAGATGCGCACCGCGGTCAGGGCCTACGCGGTGGAGGGCCACCCGCCCGACGTGGTCGTCGCGCGGGCCAACCGCCTGCTCGTCGGCATGGAGACCGACCTGTTCGCCACCTGCGGGTACGTGGACCTCGACATGGAGGAGGGCATCGCCAGGATCGTACGGGCCGGCCATCTTCCGCCGGTCGTGCGCCATCCCGACGGCGTCACCGAGGAGATGGCCGTCGAGGGCGGGCCTCCGCTGGGCGTGCTCGCGGAGGCCGACTTCCCCATGACCGAAACGGGGCTGGTCCCCGGAACCCTGCTCGTCCTGCTGACGGACGGCCTGGTCGAGTCGGCCAGGCTGCCCCTGGAGGAGGGCATGCGGCGGGTGCGCGACGTGCTCGCCGTCGCCGACCCGGCCGATCCCGGAAGGGTGGCCGACGAGCTGGTCCTCGGCGTGGGCCGCCGCGACGACGACGTGGCGTTGCTGCTGCTGCGCTACGACGGCACGCTGGGCCGGCCGCTGCGGCGCCACTGGACGGTGTGGCGGCTGCCCAAGGCGGTCCTGCACGCGCGCCGCTTCACCGCACGCACCCTGCGGTCCTGGGGCGTGGTCGAGGAACTCGACGCGGCTCTTCTGGTCGTGTCCGAGCTGGTCACCAACGCCATCGCGCACACCCAGGGCGAGGTGGGGATGGACCTGATCCTGTCGGCGGACCGGCTGCGGATCGCCGTGAACGACGCGTCGCCGCGCAGCCCCGTCAAACCGGTGTCGGTGAGCTGGGAGTCGACCGGGGGCCGGGGGCTGCTCATCGTCGAGGCGACGGCGACGGCCTGGGGTTCGGTGCCGCTCAGCGGTGGCAAGCAGGTGTGGGCCGAGATCCCCTGGCGCCGCGCGAGCGCCTGACGCGGTCCCCTGCGGGGCATGCGGGGGAGCAGCGAGGGCAGCGCTCGCATCCGGCGGGCCGCCCCCGCGCCGTAGGCGATGCCGAAGACCGGGGACGCGAGGAAGGTGACGTGCCGGGAGAACCCGTCGCTGAACCGGCGACTGCCCGGCCCGTCGGACCCCGGGCCGGGCCGCCCGATGTCCGGATCTGAGACAACCTCGTCATTGCGGACACGCGCCGCAGGGCGAATGATCGACGCATGCCCACACCGCGAAGAGTCGTCATCGTTGCGTTCCCCGGCGCCGAGTTGCTCGACGTCACGGGGCCCGCCGAGGTGTTCTCCGTGGCGACCCGGGTCACGGGGCCCGACGGGGCCGGCTACCGGGTGCAGATGGCGACGGCCGACGGAGGCGAGCTGGTGACCTCCGGCGGGATGCGCCTGATGTCCGACCTCACCCTGGAAGAAGTGGACGGCAGGGTGGACACCCTGCTGGTGGCCGGTGCCATCACCCAGGACGGACAGAGGGTCGAGGCGGTCGTCGACCGGACCGTCAGCGACTGGCTGCGCCGCGGAGAGCCCCGGCCCCGCAGGATCGGCTCGATCTGCGCCGGCGCCCATCTGCTGGCGGATGCGGGGCTCCTGGAGGGCCTGCGGGCCACGACCCACTGGCTCACCGCCGCGCAGCTGGCCGCCGACCACCCGGAGGTCGACGTCGACCCGGATCCCATCTTCATCCGGTCGGGGCGGGTGTGGACCTGCGCGGGAGTGACCTCCGGGATGGACATGGCCCTGGCGATGGTGGCCGAGGACCACGGCCAGGCCGTCGCGCTCGCCACCGCCCGCATGATGGTCATGTACATGAAGCGCTCGGGCGGGCAGAGCCAGTTCAGCGTGCCGCTCTCGGTGCAGGCGCCCCCCGACGACCCGGTGGAAGCAGTGTGCCGGTGGATCGCCGAGCATCCCCGCGAGGACCTCTCGACCGAAGCCCTCGCCGCCCGGATGCATCTGAGCGCGCGCCACTTCTCACGCCTCTTCGGCAGGCGTACCGGCAGCACCCCCGCCTCCTACGTCGAGACCGCACGCCTGGAGGCGGCCCGCCGGCTGCTGGAGGAATCCGACCTGAGCCTGCCGGAGATCGCCGCTGCCAGCGGCCTGGGCTCGGTGAAGACCCTGCACCGGTCCTTCCAGCGGCAGCTGGGCACCACTCCTGCCGAGTACCGCCGCCGCTTCCGCTAGGACCGGCCCGAACCCGCCCCTCCCGACCCACAGGCCACCCCGGCGCCCCCGCGCACGGGGAGCCCCGGCCTGCCCCGACACGAAATCCCCCGAGCAGCACCCACCGCACAGGAGAACGACACGATGTCCCACACGAAGGTCATTGCGATCCCGGTCCTCGGCCGGCACGCCGTCAACGCGTACCTGCTGCTGGGCCGGCGCCCCGTCATCGTGGACGCCGGGACCCCGGGCAGCGCCCGCAAGATCTACCACCAGGTCGCCGCGCACGGGGTGGACCCCGCGGACATCGCGCTGATCGTCCTCACGCACGGCCACATCGACCACTTCGGCTCCGCGGCCGAGCTGCACAGGCTGACGGGGGCTCCCCTCGCCGGACACATCGCCGACCTGGAGCCCTACCGTACCGGCCGGGTCCGCGAGCCGTACCTGCCCACCGGCCCCATGGGCCGCCTCATGAACCGCAACAGGAACCTCCACGTCCGGGCCGAACCCTTCGAACCGCACGTCCTGGTCCGCGGCGAGACGAGCCTCGACGACTTCGGGATCGCGGCGCGCATCATGCCCACTCCCGGGCACACCGCCGGCTCGGTCTCCGTCATCACCGACTCCGGTGACCTCGTCGCGGGAGACCTGGTGGCCAACTCCTTCATGGGCCTCATACCGGGGAAGCCGGCCAACCCGCCCTTCCACGACGACCCGCTCGGCAACCTCGCCAGCCTGCGCGAGATGCTCGCCCTGGACCCCGAGCGCCTCCACGTGGGCCACGGCACCCCGCTCGACCCCGACCGGGTGCGGCGCTGGGCAACGCGCGAACAGCGCCGCCTGGACCGCCTGGCCGCCCGGGGACGTCTGACCACTCGTACCTGACGATCAGTGCCGGCTGTTCAGGAAGCCGATGGCGACCGCGCCCCACCAGGCCGCTTGCGACACGGACGCCGTCACGGCGCCGCGGACCAGCAGCGAGCGCCGGACGGGGCCGCCGCCGACGGCGGCCAGCCGGCGGTGCAGGGCGGACGCCTGAACGCCGTTGAGGGAGAGCAGCAGGACCAGGCCCAGCTTGACGCACGTCAGGGGCGAGCCGAGATCGGGGTGGAGGAAGGCCCCGCTGAAGAGCAGGCCGCCCAGGCCGGCCCACACCGGTACGTGCAGGGGCGCGGTGAAGTCGAGGACCTCGCCGAGGGTCTTGCGGCCCGTGAGCCACAGGACGCCGTAGTAGTCGATGGCGAGGACCGCACCGAAGCCCAGGACCAGGGAGGCGAGGTGGACGAACAGGGCCGCCGTGTGCAGGGTGACGTCGGCGCGCAGGTGCAGGGCGATCCACGTCGTGGCGGCCCACCCGAGGCATACGGCGAGGGAAGCCACCGCGGTCCCGCACCACTCGGGGAGCCGGAGGAGTTCTACGTCCCGTCCAGGTCTTCGAGGGGTCGCGGTGGCGTCGGCGGCGGACATTGCTGCTCCAGTGATCATGTGCAGGGGTGCGTGCCGCACCGGCGGGGTGCGAGCGAAGGTAAGGCTGGCCTAAGCATCGATGGTCGTCAAGGTGACCGTCCGCACAGTGGGCACGACCCTGCGCCGCCACGGCCCCCGGCCCCGCCCGGCCCTCCCGGCCGCCGTGGAGCCCGGTTGGTGACTCGTGAGTACTGCACACCCCATCAGTGACAGCGGTGACTGTCGCCGCATCCGCCGGGCGTGACACGGTCGGATCTGCCGCCGACCGAGGGAGCAGGAGTGAACAAGGGGTACGCCGCGTTCTGCGACGCCGACCGCTGGTTCTACGACGCGCCGTACCGGCGGGTCGGGGAGAGCTACCCGGCCGCCGTCGCCCCCGTTCCGACGGGGTGGCGCTCGCACCGGAGCGGCGACTGGCTCGCGCTGCGTCCCGTCGGCGCCGAACTGCCCGCCCAGGGCTGGAAGATCCACGTGTCGGCCACGCTCGACAACGCCGAGTCGGTGCTGAGCACCGTGTACGAGTACTGCACCGCCCGGCACATCGCCTTCAAGTTCATACCGAGCCGCTACCTGCTGCACCTGCGCAACGCCAAGTACGCCGAGCGCGCGGCGAGCGGCAAGTTCCTCACCGTGTACCCGGCCGACGAGGAACAGTGCCGCCGGATCGCGGAGGACCTCGACGCCTCGCTCGCGGGGGCGGCCGGCCCCTACATCCTCAGCGATCTGCGCTGGGGCGCCGGACCGGTCCACGTGCGCTACGGCAGCTTCACCCTGCGCCACTGCTACGACGAGCACGGCGAACTGGTCCCGGCCCTCGAGACCCCCGAGGGGCGGCTCGTACCGGACCGGCGCGGGCCGGTCTTCCAGCCGCCCGAATGGCTCGAACTGCCCGACTTCCTCCAGCCGCACCTCGCGGCCCGCTCCGCGGTGACGCTGACCGACATCCCGTTCACCCTGGAGCGGGCGCTGCACTTCTCCAACGGCGGCGGCGTCTACCTCGGCAAGGACAGCCGCACCGGCGAGGCCGTGGTCCTCAAGGAGGCCCGGCCGTACGCCGGACTGGCCGCCGACGGCGCCGACGCCGTGGCCCGGCTGCACCGCGAACAGGCCGCACTGGAACGCCTGTCGGGCCTGGACTGCGTCCCCGCGGTCCGCGGCACGTTCACCGTCGGCGACCACCACTTCCTGGTGCTGGAACACCTCGAAGGCAAGCCGCTCAACACGTACTTCGCCCGCCGCCACCCCCTGATCGAGGCGGATCCGGACCCCGCGGAGCTGGCCTCGTACACCGAGTGGGCGCTGAAGATCCATCAGCGGGTGACGGAAGCCGTCGACGCCGTGCACGCCCGGGGCGTCGTCTTCAACGACCTCCACCTCTTCAACATCATGGTGGCGGAGGACGAGGCGGGCGAACCCTCCGTGGCCCTGCTGGACTTCGAAGCCGCCGCGCACGTCGACGAGGGGCTGCGGCAGACCGTGGCCAACCCCGCCTTCGTCGCCCCGGCCGAACGGCGCGGGTTCTCCGTCGACCGCTACGCTCTCGCCTGCTTACGGCTCGCCCTGTTCCTGCCGTTGACCAGCCTGCTCGTCCTGGACCGGGCCAAGGCCGTTCACCTGGCCGCCGTCGCCGCCGAACAGTTCCCCGTACCGCGCACGTTCCTCGACGAGGCCGTCGAGGAGATCCTGTCCGGCGCACCGCAGGGCGCACCGGGCGACCGCCTGCCCGCACCGGCCGGACCGTACCTGCCCGTCGAGCCCGGACAGTGGCCGGCCGCCCGTACCTCGATGACCGCGGCGCTGCGCGCGAGCGCCACCCCGCAGCGCGAAGACCGCTTCGTCCCGGGCGACATCGCCCAGTTCGCGGCCGCCGGGGGAGGCATCGGCTTCGGCTACGGGATCTCGGGAGTGCTCCACGCCCTCGCCGAGACCGGCGCCGAACCCTGGCCCGAGGCCGAGCAGTGGCTGCTCGACCGGACCGAGGAACCGGCGTCGGGTACTCCGCTCGGCTTCTACGACGGCCTGGCCGGCACGGCCTGGACCCTGCACCGGCTCGGACACCGCGAACGCGCCCTCGCGCTCGCCGAACAACTGCTGCACCAGCCCTGGCAGAGCGCGGGCCCCGACCTGCACAGCGGCCTGGCCGGCATCGGCCTCGCCCTGGACGCGCTCGGCACCGCGAGCGGCGAGGGCGAGCTGCACGCCGCGGCCCTGCGCTGCGCCGAACTGATCACCCGGCCGGAGCAGCGGCCCACCCGTGCCGGTCTGCTGTACGGCAACGCGGGCCCCGCCCTGCTCCTCGTGCGGCTGTACGAGCGCACCGGCGACAAGGAACTGCTGATCCAGGCCGCCCACGCGCTCCACCGCGACCTCGACCGCTGCGTCACCAGCGCGTACGGAACCCTCCAGGTCAACGAGGGCTGGCGCACGATGCCGTACCTCGGCGAGGGCAGCGTCGGCATCGGCATGGTGCTCGACGACTGGCTGGAACACGGCCCCGACGAGCGGTTCGAGCAGGCCCGGCGCGAGATCGTACGGGCGGCCCAGGCGACCTTCTACGCCCAGCCGGGGCTGCTGCGCGGCGCCGCCGGGATGATCCTCTACCTGGCCCGGACCACCACGCCGGGCCCGGGTACCGGGTCCGACGCACTGGCCCGCCAGATCGACGCACTGGCCCGGCACGCCGTGCCGTACCAGGGGCATCTGGCCTTCCCCGGCGAGCAGATGATGCGGCTGTCCATGGACCTCGCCACGGGCACGGCCGGCGCCCTCCTCGCCCTCGGCAGCGCGGCGCCCGGCGGGCGCGCGCACCTGCCGTTCCTCCCGCCGCTGCGCGAGCGCGCGGCGGCCCCCAAGCCGGTCCCGTCCGGGGCCGTGACCCATCGCACCACTCGAGAGAAGAAGAGGAACCTGACATGACGCTTCTTGACCTGCAGTCGATGGAGACCCCGAAGGACGAGACCGCCGAGGTCGCGATGACGGGCGGCGGCAGCCGCGCCAGCCTGCTGCTCTGCGGTGACAGCAGCCTGAGCATCACGACCTGTAACTGACATAGGTCATCTCGGGCCCGGGCGGTTCGCCGCCCGGGCCCGCACCACATCCCTGGAGGCATCCGCCGATGAGCCCCCCTGACGCGGCCGTCGACACGGCGCAGGACCAGGCCGTGGCACAGGGCGCCGACCGGGCGCTCGTGGCAGCGGCCCGGCACAGCGGCGGGCGCACGGCCGCCGTCCTCGGATGCGCGGTGGCGGCCGCCGCGGCGGCGCTCGCCGAACCGGCCGTCCTCGGCCACACCCTCGACCTGCTGCTCCGCAAAGACCCCTCGGGCCCCGCCTGGACGCTGGTGTGCGCCGCCGTCATCGCGGCCGAAGTGGCGCTGGACGCCGCTGCCGCACGGCTGACCGGCGAGGTCGACGGCCGCTCCACCGCCCGGCTGCGCAGGCTCGGACTGGCCCGGCTGCTGCGGACGGCCCCGCACCACGCGGCCCGCCACGCACCGGGCGACACCGCCGCGCGGCTGACCGCCCACGCCACCGAGGCGGGCAAGGTCCCGGCCGCCGCCGCGCACGCCGTCGCCGCGCTCCTGCCACCGATCGGCGCGGTCGGCGCCCTCTTCCTCATCGACCTGTGGACCGCGCTCGCCTTCCTCCTGGGCGTTCCGCTGCTGGTGCTCCTGCTGCGGGCCTTCGCCCGCGACACCCTCACCAGCGTCGCCCGCTACCAGCAGGTGCAGCTCGCGACCGCCGGCCGCCTCGTCGAGGCACTGGCCGGGGCGCGCACGATCGCCGCTGCCGGCACTGCCGAGCGCGAACGCGCCCGGATCCTGGCGCAGTTACCCGAGCTCGGCACCGAGGGCAGGCGCATGTGGCGGGTCTACGGGGCTACCACGGCCCGGTCCGGGGCCCTCATGCCGATGCTCCTGTACGCGGTCCTCGCCGTGGGCGGCATCCGGCTGTCCGCCGGGGCCATCGGGGTCGGCGAGCTCCTCGCCGCCGTACGGTACGCGGGCCTCGCGGCGGGGGTCGGCGCCGTGACCGGCGGGCTGGCCGCCGTGGTGCGGGGCCGGGCCGCCGCCCGCCGGACCGCCGTCCTGCTGTCCCTGCCCCTCCTGGGCCACGGCCGGTCGCAGCTGCCGGACGGCGGCCCGGGCACCGTGGAACTGCGCGGCGTCCGGGTCGTGCGCGGCGGATCGACGGTGCTGAACGACATCAGCCTGGTGATCCCCGGCGGCTCCACGGTCGCGGTGGTGGGCCGGTCGGGCGCCGGCAAGACCCTGTTCGCCGCCGTCGCGGGCCGGCTCACGGACCCCGACGCGGGGCAGGTGCTGCTGGACGGCGTACCGCTCCGGGATGTGGCCGTCGAGGAGTTGCGCCGCGAGGTCGGGTACGCCTTCGACCGGCCCGTGCTGCTCGGGGACACGGTCGGCGACGCGATCGGGTTCGGCGCGGGCCCGGACCCCGGCCCGCGAGCGGTCCGCGCCGCGGCGCGTGCCGCGGGCGCCGACCTGTTCGTGCGGCGCCTGCCCCACGGGTACGACACGCGCCTCGCCGACGCCCCGATGTCCGGCGGCGAGGTGCAACGCCTCGGACTGGCCCGGGCGTTCTGCCACGCGGGCCGGCTCCTCGTGCTGGACGACGCCACCTCCAGCCTCGACACCGTCACGGCCCGCGAGGTCGAACGGGCGCTCGCCCACGACGTCCGGCCCGGCACCCGGATCGTGGTGGCGCACCGCCTCTCGTCCGCCGTCCGCGCCGACCTCGTCGTATGGCTGGAGGACGGGCGGGTGCGGGCGGTCGGCACCCACGGCGAGCTGTGGAGGCAGGACCCCGGCTACCGGGCGGTGTTCGCGGCCGATGCCGCATCGGAGGCCGCAGAAGGGGAGGCGGAGCCCGGGGCGGGTGCGGCGGCGCAGGCCGAGCCCGGGGCGGGTGCGGCCGCGGAAGCGGAAGATCGCCGGGTCCCGGGGAAACAGGAGGCGGCACGGTGACCGGCGGGACCGGCAGGACCGGCGGGACCGGCAGGACCACGGGGACCGACGCGGCCGGGGGCGGGGCCTGGCGCCGGGTGGCGCCCGAGGGCCGGCGGTTCCTGCGGGGCCGCAGGGGCGCCGTGGGCCGGCTGGCGGCGTGGTCCCTCCTCGAGTCCGCGCACACGTTCCTCGGCGGCTACGGCGTGGCCCGCGCCCTCGACGACGGTTTCCTCGCCGGCCGCACCGCCACCGGACTCGCCTGGCTGGCCGCGGCCGGAGCCGGCGCCCTGCTCGGCGGGTTCGCGCTGCGCGGTGTGTTCGCCGGACTGGCGGACCTCGTGGAGCCGCTGCGGGACGGCCTGGTCCGGCGGGCGGTACGGCAGGCCCTGGACCGTGCGGTCGCCGACCCGGCGCGCGCTCCCGGCGCGGGTGCGGTGTCCCGGCTGACCCAGCAGACCGAAATGGCCCGGGACTCCTTCGCGGGGCTGGTCCTGACGGTGCGTTCGTTCGTGTTCACCGCCGTGGGGGCCTTCGCGGGCATGGCGGCCCTGGCGCCGGAACTGCTGCTGGTCGTGCTGCCCCCGCTGCTGCTGGGCGTGGCCGCCTTCGTGGCCACGCTCCGCCCCGTGGCGTCCGTACAACGCCGGTCCCTGGACACCGACGAGGCGCTCTCGGACCGGGTGGGGGCCCTGGGCGAGGGCCTGCGCGACATCGTCGCCTGCGGGGGAGGGGCCGCGGCCGAAGCCCGGGTGGAACCCCTGATCGCCACCCAGGAGCGGCTGGCGCGCACCCTCGCCCGCTGGGTGGCCCTGCGCACCCTGGCCCTGGGCGCGGCGGGCCGGCTGCCGGTGGTCGCCCTGCTCGCCGCGGCGCCCTGGCTGCTCGGGCACGGGATCACCGCCGGTACGCTGGCCGGCGGCCTCACGTACGTGGTCACGGCGCTGCTGCCCGCCCTCAACTCGCTGATGACGGCCGTGGGTTCCGCCGGGACCCGGCTGGTGGTGGTCCTCGAGCGCTTCTGCGATCCGGCGCCGCCGGCCCCCGATGGCCACCACGCGAAGCACCCGCAGGACCTCGTCCCCATCGGCCGGGGGAAGGCCGCCGAAGCCGAGTTCCGGGGCGTCACCTTCGCGTACGGCCCCGCCGCGGCCCCCGTCCTCGACGCCCTCGACCTGGTGGTGCGGCCGGGGGAGCACCTCGCCGTGGTCGGCCCGAGCGGCATCGGCAAGTCCACGCTGACCGCGCTGCTCGCGGGGATGCTGTCACCCGACGCGGGGACGGTCCTCGTCGCCGGTGCGGCCGCCCGCAGGGCACCGGTCGCCACGGGACCGGACCCGCGGCGGACCCTGCTGCCGCAGCAGGCCTACGTGTTCACCGGCACCGTGCGGGAGAACCTCACCCATCTGTGCCGCGGCCCCGGTGACCGCATGCCCGCCGACGAGCAGGTGCTGCGCGCCGTCGCCGCCCTGGGGCTGGACGACCTGGTGGCGCGCCTGGGCGGCCTGGACGGCGAGGTGTCCCCCCGGCTGCTGTCCCGGGGGGAGTGCCAGCACCTCGCGCTCGCCGCCGCCTACCTCTCGCCGGCTCCGCTGCTGCTGCTCGACGAGGCCACCTGTCACCTGGACCCGCGTACCGAGGAGCGTGCCGAGCGGGCCCTCGCGGACCGTCCCGGCACCCTCGTCGTCGTGGCCCACCGCGTCTCCTCCGCGGTCCGCGCCGACCGGGTCCTCGTCCTCGACGGGACCCGGGCCGTGTGCGGCACACATGCGGAACTCCAGGCCGTTTCACCCCTGTACCGCGATCTGGTGGGGGAGTGGAACGGGGCCGCGGACGTATGACGCGGCCCCCGTGCCCGTGCCCGGGCCCGGGCCCGTGCCCGGGCCCGTGTCAGGGCCCGTGCGCGGCGGCCGCGGCCTAGACCCAGCCGGCCCGCCGGGAGATCCGGATGGCGTCTATGAGATTGCGCGCGCCGGTCTTGCGGGTCGCCGCGGCCATGTAGTTGCGCACCGTTCCGCTGGCCAGGTGCAGGGTGCGGGCGATCTCGGCGATGGAATCGCCCTCCGCGGCCCGGGCCAGCACGCTCAGTTCGCGTGGGCTCAGCGGGACGGGATCGGCCTCCATGAAGGCCGAGGCCAGCGAGGCGTCGATGAAGCGTTCCCCCGCGGCGACCTTCCGGACGGCCCGTACCAGGCGGCCCGGTGAGCCGTCCTTGTCGACGTAGCCGCGGGCCTCGGCCCGGAAGGCGCGGTGCAGCGACCCGGGCGCTCCGGTCGAGGCCAGGACGAGTACAGGGGAGGGGGGCGCGAGGACCTGGCCGTCCGGGCGTCCGTTGTCGGCCAGAACGGCCGTCGTCCCCGGACAGTCGAAGTCGACGACCGTCACGTCCGGCCGTAAGGACTCGGCCTGGCGCACCGCGGTCCGCCAGCCGGACGTGGTGACCTCGAAGGACCCCTCCGATCTCAGCAGGGCGGCCAGCGCCGACCTGACCAGGCTGACGCTGTGCAGGACGAGGACCTTCGTCATCGTGTGCTCTCCTCGGTAGACGAACCACGGCACCACGCGGGTGCCCCCGTACAGGGGTGATGGAACGTCACTGCGGGGAGCTGGAGGGGGTGTACGGCCAACTTGGCCGAGATGCCGAGGGATTCCGGTTCCCTTCGGCGGGTAACCCCCTTGAAGACCGGACCGTCCTGCGCTGCCCGTCTCCCGGTCGGGGCTCAGACCTCGCCGCGCCAGGCTCCGGTCTCGATCCCGCGCGCCTCGATGAACAGCTTGAACCGCTTCAGATCACCCATGATCTGGCGCTTGACGAAGCCGAGCTTGTCGGCCGCCGTCTCGACCAGACCGTCGGGGACCCAGTTCATGTGCAGGGCCACCCTGGTGGTGGTCGCGTCGATCGGCTGGAACGTGACGAGCCCGGCCTGGCGCGCCTCCCCGTCGACCGTCATCCACGCGACGCGCCGGTCCGGCAGCTGTTCGGTGATCTGCGCGTCGAACTCGCGCTGCACACCGTTCACGTTGGTCACCCAGTGGGTGAGCGTGTCCGTGCGCTGGTCGATGCGTAAGACCCCTTCCATGAAGGCGGGGAACTCTTCGAACTGCGTCCACTGGTTGTAGGCCGTGCGCACCGGGACGTTGACCTCGACATACTCCTCGACGTGCGACATGTGCACCCCTTCCGTGTCGTCTTCCGTGTCATCGCCGGCCCCGCACCCCGGTGCGGGGCGTCCGTGAGGACGTCTCGCGGCGCGGCTACCCGCCCCGCAGGACCCCATGCGGGGCCCGGGCCCGATGGCGGCCGCGGGGACCGTGCCCCATGCGTCCCCCGTGTGTCAGCTCCTCCCGCGCGGGCAGGCGGGGGAGGTCCATGCCGTCTACATCCGCTGAGGGGACATGAACAGCGCTCTTCTCCTGCCGATCGTCCTGGGCGGCTCGATCCTCGCCACCGTCGTGGCCGGATGGGCCGCCGACCTGCTGCTGCGCCGGGCCGACGTACGACACCCCGAGACGCCCCTGTGGCACCTGCTGCGCCGTTGCCGCCGCGCCCTGCAGATCGTGCTGCTCGCCGCTCTGCTCAGGGGCGCCCACCGGCAGATCGCCTGGCCGCCCCTGCGCGACAACGCCGCCACCGTGGGCCGGATCCTCACGCTCGCCCTGATCGGGGCGGGGGCCTGGCTGATCGTGGCGGTGGCCTCCGCCGTCGTCGAATCCGGGTACGCCCGCTACGCCACGGGTACCCGCGACCCGGCCCGGGTGCGCCGCGTCCGCACCCAGGTGACGCTGATCATGCGGGTCGTGACCGTCGTCGTGACCGTCGTCGCGGCCGCGGCGATGCTCCTGACCTTCCCCGGCTTCCGCGCGCTCGGCACCTCCCTGCTCGCCTCCGCGGGCATCATCGGCATCGTGGCCGGCGTCGCGGCCCAGTCCACCCTCGGCAACCTCTTCGCGGGCTTCCAGATCGCCTTCGGCGACATGGTGCGCATAGGCGACACGGTCGTGGTCGCGGGCGAGTGGGGGGTGGTCGAGGACATCACCCTGACCTTCCTCGCCGTCCGCACCTGGGACGAACGCCGGCTCACCATGCCCGTGTCGTACTTCACCACCCGCCCCTTCGAGAACTGGTCCCGCGGCGGTGTGCAGATGACCGGCACCGTCTTCCTCCACTGCGACCACAGCGCGCCCGTCGACCTCATGCGCGAGAAGGTCCACGAAATCCTGAACCACTGCCGCGAATGGGACGGCCGCGGCTGGGACCTCGCCGTCACGGAGACGACACCGTCCACCATGGTGGTGCGGGCCATCGTCACGGCCAAGGACGCCGACGACCTGTGGACGGTCCGGTGCGCCGTACGGGAGCAGCTGATCGCCTGGCTCGCCGAGAAGCACCCGGACGCACTGCCCCGCGTCCTGGTGGGCCCGGCGGACCCGCGCTCCGCCGAGGCTGCGGCGCGTGTACGGGCGACGACGCAGGGCACATGGGATACATGACCGTACCCAAGACAAGCGTGCTCGTCCTGAACTGCTCCGAACCCGAGCCCTTGGCCCGGTTCTACGCCCAGCTGCTCGGCGCCACGGCGGGTCCGGCGACCGACGACGGGGAGCTGTTCCTCGTCACCGGCCGGACCGGTGTGGTGCTCGGCATCCGACGCGATCCGCAGCGGCCGACGCCGAGCTGGCCCCTGCCGGAGGACTCCCAGCAGGTCCACCTGCGGATCCTGGTGGCGGCGGACGCCCTGGACGAAGCCGAGCGGGAGGCGGTGGCCCTCGGGGCGCGCCCGGTGGCGGCCGAGGAGGACGGCACCCGGCTGGACAACCGCACGACACTGCGCCGGTACAGCGACCCGGCGGGGCACTCGTTCGTCCTGGCGGCCGTCCGGGAGGACCCCGCCCGGCTCAGCCGTACGTGACGGTCACCTCGGCGAATCCCAGCGAGCCCAACAGGCCCTCCAGCATCGACGTGGTGTTCTTCTCGGCGCGCTCGGCGAGGCCGCTGTCGCGGGCCGCTTCGCCGATGTGCTGCACGGCGAGCTTCTGCACGGCCTGCTCACCGGCCGGGTTGTCGGAGAACAGATCGCCGAGCCGGTCCAGCAGGCCGCGCTCCTTGGCCACCGCGTAGGAACGGTCCGGGTCGAGGGCCGCCGTGCCCAGGACCGCGTGCGGCAGCCTGATCGAGGCCTTGGTGCGGTCCTCGTTCACCGTCACGTTCCGTTCGCCCAGCCCGCCCAGGTCGACGTAGCCGCCGACCGTCCCCGCGCCCACGTACAGGGTGCGGGTTCCGCGGATCGCGTCCGGCAGGAACGCCGCGTCCTTCTCCAGGTCCACGACCACCTGGAAGTTGCCGACGGCCGCCTCGTAACGGTCCATGTCCTGGATCGACTTGAGCAGCGCAGGACCCGAGCGGTCCCGCGTGTCCTCGCCGAAGAGGCCGCCGAATCCCTGAACCAGGCCGAAGCGCCCCGCGAGCACGATCACCGCCACGGCCACCGCCAGGCCGACGGCGATCCGCCCCCACCCCGGGCGCCGCGAGCCGCCCGGCCGATCCGAAGAGGTTTCCATACCCCGCGGATACCCCGTGGAGGCGGTTCCAGCACGGGTGTGACGCGGCGTCCAGCACGTCGACCTCCGCGGCCGCTCCCGTACCTGACGCCCTCGCGCGCCGGTCAGCCCGCGGCCTGCTTCACGAGCGCTCCGATCCGCGCCTCGTCGGCGGGGGTCAGCTCCGTCAGGGCGTAGGAGGTCGCCCACATGGTGCCCTCGTCGAGGCGGGCCTTGTCGCTGAAGCCGAGGGTCGCGTACCGGGTGTTGAACTTCTGCGCGCTCTGGAAGAAGCAGACCACCTTGCCGTCCTTGGCGTACGAGGGCATCCCGTACCAGAGCTTCGGCGCGAGGTCCGGCGCAGCGGCCTTCACGATCGCATGGAGCCGCTCGGCCATGACCCGGTCCGGGTCCGGCATCTCGGCGATCTTCGCGAGCACGGCCGCTTCGTCCTCGGCCGCCTTGTCGGCGCGCGACCCGCGCCGCGCGGAGGCCTTCAGCTCCTGGGCCCGCTCCTTCATGGCGCCGCGCTCCTCCTCCGTGAACCGCTCGCGGGCCGGGGCGGTCGCGGCGGTCCGCGGGGCGGGCTTCTGCGTGTTCTTCATGGCGGGCTCCTTCTGATGTGAGGCCTTATGTGCAATATTGTCGGAATTGTGAGGCTAGAGGAGGGTCATCCCCATGCACCGGCGATCTGGCGGGTCGTGGCGTTGAGCCGGTTGAACAGGTTGGTGACCCCGATCATCAGGACGATCGCGGCCAGCTGCTTCTCGTCGAAGTAGGTGGCGGCGGTGTCCCAGACCTCGTCGCTCACCGCGTCGGGGCGGTCGGCCAGCCGCGTCGCGGCCTCGGCCAGCGTGAGGGCCGCCCGCTCCTCCTCGGTGAAGTACGGGGCCTCGCGCCAGGCGGCCACCGCGGCCAGCCGCTCGTCGCTCACTCCGGCCTTGCGGGCCGACTTGGCGCCGCCGTCGACGCAGGCGCTGCAGCCGTTGATCTGGCTGACCCGCAGGTGCACCAGCTCCAGGGTCTGCCCGTCCACCCCGCCGCTGTGCACGGCCTTGAAGAGCTCCTGGATGGGCTGCATCGCGCCGGACAGGACGACGGCGGGGTTCTGCATACGAGACTGCATACGAGACTGCATGGGGTCTGCTCCTTCATTCGTTCGCTGCCCCGTTCTCCCGGGGGTGTGACTCCATGACAGCCGCTGCGGCGTTCCGTGACGACGTCCGTGGGACGCCCTGGGACAGGCCAACCGTCCTTGACCAGGCCGTACTTGCGCCGGAATACTCCTGCCGCGTCGGGACAGGGGAGACGGGGGAACGGTGGACGTGGAACAGCGGACGGCGAAGGGGGACCCGCAGGACGAGCTGTCGGCCCGGCTGCGCCTGATCCAGGAGTTGTCCGGTCTCGGCGTGCGGGCCCTCGCGCGGGACGCCGGCCTCAGCTCCTCCTCGCTCTCGCGCTACCTCAGCGGCCAGACCGTGCCGCCCTGGCCCGCGGTGGTCGCCCTCTGCCGCCTCGTCAAGCGCGACCCGCGCCCGCTGCGCCCCTTGTGGGAACGGTCGTCGAACCCCTTGCCGGCACCCCCGAAGGCCAGCCGCCAGGTCCCGCCCAGACCCCGCAACGACCTGCCCCGCGACGTTCCCGACTTCACCGGACGCGAGGCCGGGCTCGCCGCCGTGCTCGACGCGGTGGACACCCACCGGGCGGTTGCCGTCGACGGCATGGCGGGCGTCGGCAAGACCTGCCTGGCGGTGCACGCCGCGCACCGGCTGTCCGCCGCCTACCCGGACGCCCAGCTCTACGTGGACCTGCACGGCTTCACCGAGGGCCGCGAACCGCTCGACCCCGACTCCGCGCTGCGGATGCTGCTCGGCGCGCTCGACGTCCCGTCCGAGAAGGTCCCGCAGGAGGGCGTCGAGCAACTGGCCGCCTGCTGGCGGGCGGAACTGGCCGGGCGGCGGGCCGTCGTCGTCCTCGACAACGCCGCCGACGCCGCTCAGGTCCGGCCGCTGCTGCCGGGCGCGGGCCCCTCCGTCGTCCTGATCACGAGCCGCAACCGGCTGCTGGGCCTGGACGAGGTACCCCCGGTGTCGCTGGACGTGCTGAGCCCTCGGGAGAGCGCGGAGCTGCTGGCCCGTGCCAGCGGCGACCCCGGCGGCCCCGAGGGGCGGCTGGCCCGGGAACCGGAGTCCGCCGCGGAGGTGCTGCGGCTGTGCGGCCACCTGCCCCTGGCCCTGCGGCTGGCCGCTGCCCGGCTGCGCCACCGGCCGGGCTGGACCGTGGGCATCCTCGTCGAGCGCCTGGGGCAGGGCGCGAGCGAGTTCGACACCGCGTTCGCCATGTCCGTCAAGCAGCTGGACCGGGCCCACGCCCGCCTGTTCCGGATGCTGGGCCTGCTGCCCGGCGGGTCCTTCGACGCGTACCTGGCGGCCGCCCTGGCGGACGTGCCGCTGCACGGCGCACAGGAGATGCTGGAGGACCTGGTCGACGCCCACCTCGTCCAGCAGCCGACGGCCGGCCGCTACCGGCTGCACGACCTGGTGCACCAGCACGCCCGCCGGGCCTGCGCCGAGCAGGACCCGCCCGCCGAGCGGGAACGGGCGCTGAGCCGCTTCCTCGACTACTACGTCCACGCGGCGGCCGCGGCGGACGCCGCGATGCCGGTCCTGTCGCCCGGCCGGACGCCCTCCGCGGGCCGGCCCCCGGCCGAACTGCCGCGGTTCGCTGACAAGAACGCGGCCCTCGCCTGGCTGGTCGCGGAGTACGAATCGATGATCGCCGCCTTCGAGACGGCGGCCGCCGTCGGGGCCGACGTCCACGTGTGCGAGCTGCCGCGCTTCCTGCGGGCGTACTTCGCCCGGCGCTGCGGCACGACCCACCTCAACCACCTCTTCGAGCGCTCGCTGGCCGCCGCGGAGCGCCTCGGCGATCCGCGGCAACTGGCCGAGGCCTACAGCGACCTGGGCTTCGCCCGCTACAACGCGGGCCGGACGGCCGACGCCGCAGCCGCGTACGAGGCGGCCGCCCTGCAGGTGTCCCGGACGGGGGACGTCCGCTCGGAAGCCGAACTGGCCGTGCGGCGCGGCTATCTGCGCTGGGACGAGGGCAGTGCCGAGGAGCCGCTCGAACTCTTCGGGCTGGCCGCCACGTTGTACGAGCAGGCGGGCTGCCCGGCCGGCGCGGCCCATGCGGCCGCCTCGGAGGCCTGGGCGATGCTGCAGCTCGGGCACCGCGACCAGGCGGCGCGCCGGGCCCGCGAGGTGCTGGACGTCCCCCACGCCGACCCGGCATGGCCGCCGACGCTGACGGCCCGGATCACCCTCGGCGTGGCCCTCGCGGACGAGGCGCCCGAGGAGGCGGTGGAACACCTGCACCGGGCACTGGCCCTGGCCCGCGAGGACGGGCACGTGAACAACGAGGCGTGGGCCCTCAACTGCCTGGGCGTCGCGCTGCGGCGCATGGGCCGGTACGAAGAGGCGCTGGCCCGCCACCGCGAGGCGTTCGCGCTGCTGGACGCCCTGTTCGAGGAGCACTGGAAGATCCGTTTCCTCAACGGCTACGCCGAGACCTGTCGGCTCGCGGGCCTGCCCGACGAAGCCCTGCGGCTGCACCGGCAGGCGCTGGAGCTGGCCCCGAGGCTGGGATACCGGTACGAGGAGGCGCTGGCCCACGAGGGGATCGCGGCGATGCTGGACCCGACCGATCCGGCCGGGGCCGCCGAGCACCGCGCGGCGGGGCGGGCCGCCCTGCGGGAGATCCACCCCGCAGCCCGCTGACCCGGGCCGGCGCCGCAGGCCCCGTACGCGGCCCTGGTCAGTCCACCAGCACCCCGGGGTTGAGGATGCCCGCCGGATCGAGCGCCCCCTTCGCGGCCCGCAGCGCGAGGGCGAAGGGCTCGGGGCGCTGCCGGTCGTAACCCGGGCGGTGGTCCCGGCCGACGGCATGGTGGTGAGTGATGGTGGCCCGGTGGCGGTGCAGGACCTCGCCCGCGACGGCCTTCAGGTCGTCCCAGAGGGCGACCTCGTCCCCGGGCCGCCCGGCGGCCAGAACGGTGAAGTAGGGGGCCGCTCCGTCCGGGTAGACGTGGGTCAGACGGCAGTTGACGGTCGCCGGGTGTCCGGTGGCCTTGAGGGCCGCCGCACCGACCTCGGTGCGCACCGCCTCGATCAGGCCGGGGATCCGGTCCCAGGTGGCCGCCGTCTCGAAGGTCTCCGCGACGGCGCCCATCCTGGCCAGGCCGTCGCGAAGGTACGGCATCCGCAGGAACGCCGCACGCCAGGCGCCCACGGCGGCGTCACCGGCCGGGGACCCGTCCGTGGCCGCCCCGGCCTCCTGCGGCACGGCGCTCCCGCCGGACCGGCCGCCGTGCGCGCGAGCCAGGCCCACGGCCCGTTCAAGCCGGGCGGTCACCGGTTCGTCCGCCGACTCGAACCCGAGCACCAGCACGGCGCAGCCGTCCCGGGCCGCGCCGGACAGGGCCGCCTCACCGGCGTCCAGCAGACGGCAGTTGGCGGGGGACAGGTCGGACTGGGCCAGGGCGCGCACCGCCCGGAGCGCGTCGTGGAAGTCGGCGAAGGCGACCGCGGCGGACGCCTTGTGGCGGGGGCGCTCCTGCAGGCGGACCCACGCCTCGGTGATGATGCCGAGGGCGCCTTCGGAGCCGAGGAACAGGCGGTCGGGGGAGGGACCCGCCCCGGAGGCGGGCAGCCGCCAGGAACTGCTCGTCCCGGCCGGGGTGACCACCCGCATCGCCTGCACGAAGTCGTCGATGTGCGTGCGGCCGGTGGCGTAATGGCCGCCGGCCCGGGTGGCGAGCCAGCCGCCGAGGGTGGAGAACTCGAAGCTCTGCGGGAAGTGCCGCAGGGTCAGGCCGTGGGGCCGCAGCTGGTCCTCCAGGCTCGGCCCGAGCGTGCCGGCCTGGATGCGCGCGGCCCGCCCCTCGACGTCGACCTCCAGGACCCGGCCCATGCGGGTCAGGTCGAGGGACACCACCGCCCGGTGGGCGTCGCCGCGGTACTCCACGCCGCCGGTGACCGAAGAGCCCCCGCCGTACGGGACGACGGCGATCTGCCGGTCACCGGCCCAGTCCAGCAGGTCGGCGACCTCCCGTTCGTCGGCGGGCCGGGCGACGAGGTCGGGGATGCGGCCGGGGCGCCCGCGCAGCGCCCGTACGACGTCGCGGTACGCCTTTCCCATGGCGTGGGCGGCGCGGTCCTCGGGGTCGTCGCCGACCAGGTGGGCGAGGCTGCGCGGGGGCTGGGCGGCGGGGCTCGCGATGTGCAGGTCGCGCACGCGGGGCACGGGGAGCGGGCGGCTGAGGGTGCCGGGGAGGAGGGCGCCCATCGCGGCGCATTCCGCGTCGTCGGGCTGCGCGTCCGTCCAGCCCCAGCCCCACCAGGAGCGGGTGCGGGACGTCGGCTGCGGGGTGGTGCCGGCCATGGAGGCGCTCCAGGGGTCGAGGTAATTTACCGTGAGGTAAATTACCTACTGATAATATCGGCTCATGGCAACCCCTCCTTCGAAGGCCGGCACCAAGGGAGTCCCGCGGCACCACCGCCGGCAGCAGATGCTGGACGCCGCCACGGCGGAGTTCGGCGCCCACGGCTACGCCGCCGCGTCGCTCCCCGCCATCGCCGCGCGCGTCGGCGTCACCAAGACGCTGCTGCACCAGTACGTCGGCACCAAGGAGGACCTCTACCTCGCCTGCCTGGTCCCCGTCGGGGACCGCCTCCTGGACACGATCCGTACCGCGATGGGCCCGGACGGGACCACGCCGCACACGCCGCTGCGCGTGCTGGACAGCATCTTCACCGCGCTGGAGGGGCAGCGGGAGGCGTGGTTCGTCCTGTACGACACCACCCTGCCGCCCGGCGGCGAGGCCGCGCGCCGCGCCGCGGAGTACTGGTCGGCCATCGACCGGCTCGCCGCGGGCGGCACCGCCGAACTGCTGCACGCGGCCGGATCCACCGACCCGCTGGACGCCGACGCGCTCAAGTACGTCTGGCGGGACCTGGTCGCCACCCTCGTCCGCTGGTGGGTCAAGCACCCGGAGCAGACCCCGCAGGCCATGACGCAGCGCTGCGCCCGCCTCTTCGCGGCCGCCGCGACCCTCGCCGCCGACGGCCGCTGAACCGGTTCCCCTTGGGCCGGGCGGGTGCGGCTGCCGTGTGGCGCCCGCCGAACAGGGCGCCCGACCCCGATAGTTGTCCGCGACCACAGGATCGGATTCAGGGTGCGGACCCGGAAGGACGTGTCGTGGACAGAACTCTGCTGGACCATGTCGAAGCCCTCGTCGGGGAGGGGAAGGCCGTCTTCTCGGCGGACGACGCGGCCGTCGTGACCCTCGTTCAGGAGACGATCAGCAGCGGCAGAAGCGCTTCCTTCTTCCTGTCCCGCGAGCAGTCCCGGCTGCTGAGGGACGCGCACTGGACGCCCGAGCGGGTCAAGGCGTCCAGACTCGAACCGGTGTCGGACGAGGAGAAGGCGAAGATCGAGTCCGAGCTGGGACTCGGGGACATCGGCTCCTTCCGGTTCGGCGCCTTCGACTGCAAGTCCGGCCACACCTTCGGTGCGTACGACTTCCTCGAGCAGGGAATCCGTGAGCACGGCCTGGACTCCGTGAAGGCGATCTTCGAGCTGAAGAACTCGGCCTTCCTCCGTGTGAACCCGCACTTCGTCGTCTACTGCCCCGTCTGCGACCAGCGGATGGAAGGCGGCATCACGTACGAGGGCGACACGTACCCGGGATGTTCGTATCCGGATCCGCCGGTCTGCCAGTAGGGCTGCGCCGGGGCCCAGGGCCCGAGGTCCGGGGCCGACGCCCAACTACCGGCGGTTCCGGCTCGACACGTACGGACGGGGGACGCCGCTCGCGCAGGCAGAGCGGAAGCGGCCCTGAAGGCTCGTCAGATGCCGTGCGGTGCGGACCGGGGGGACCGCACCGCAGGGCTCTCCCTTTTCGCGAAAACGGCAAAAATCTTTGCCGGTGTCGGGGTGTACGCGCACGCTCCTGCGCATGAGACCACACCGCACCAGCGAACCGTCCGCCCGCGTGGCCCCGCCGAGACCCGCGGTGCGCCGCGCGCTCGCCGCCCTCTCGCTCTCCGTGCTGCTGTCCTCGCTCGGCACCAGCATCGCCAACGTCGGCCTGCCGACGCTGGCAGAGGCCTTCGGCGCCTCCTTCCAGGAGGTCCAGTGGATCGTCCTCGCCTACCTCCTCGCCATCACCGCACTGATCGTCAGCGCCGGCCGGCTCGGTGACGTCCTCGGCCGCCGGCGGCTGCTCCTGGCAGGCATCCTCCTGTTCACCGCCGCGTCCGTCCTGTGCGGCGTCGCCCCCACGCTCCCGCTGCTGATCGCCGCCCGCGCGGCGCAGGGCCTCGGAGCGGCCGTCATGATGGCCCTCACCATGGCGTTCGTCGGGGAGACCGTCCCGAAGGCGAAGACCGGCAGCGCCATGGGGCTCCTCGGCACGATGTCCGCCATCGGCACCGCACTCGGTCCCTCCCTCGGCGGAGTCCTGATCGCCGGATTCGGCTGGCGGGCGCTCTTCCTGGTCAACGTCCCCCTCGGCCTCCTGACCCTGCTGCTCGCCCACCGCCACCTCCCCGCCGACCGGTCCGGGCCCACGGCCGACCGGGTCCGCTTCGACCATGCCGGCACGCTGCTGCTCGCGTTGACCCTCGCGGCGTACGCGCTCGCCATGACCCTGGGGCGCGGCGGGTTCGGAACGCTCAACGCGGCCCTGCTCGTCGCCGCCGCCTGCGGAGCCGGCCTCTTCGCGCGCGTGGAGGCGCGGGCCGCGGCCCCGCTGATCCGGCTGCGGACGCTCCGCGACCCGCGGCTCGGCGGGGGACTCGCCGCGAGCGCCCTCGTCTCGACGGTCATGATGACGACGCTGGTGGTCGGACCCTTCTACCTCGCTCGTACCCTCGGGCTGCGCGAGGCCCTCGTCGGACTCGTCCTGTCGGTGGGTCCGCTCGTCGCCGCCCTCACCGGCGTACCGGCCGGCCGTGGCGCGGACCGCTTCGGCGCGCCCCGTATGACCGTCGCCGGGCTCATCGCCATGGCGGCCGGGGCCACCGCCCTGTCCGTCCTGCCGGAGCGGTTCGGCGTCGCCGGGTACGTGGCGCCCGTGGTCGTCATCACGGCGGGATACGCGGTGTTCCAGGCGGCCAACAACACCGCAGTGATGGCCGACGTCCCCGCGGACCGGCGCGGGGTGGTCTCCGGCATGCTCAACCTGTCGCGCAACCTCGGCCTCGTCAGCGGGGCGTCCGTCATGGGCGCCGTGTTCGCCCTCGCCTCGGCGACGGCCGACGTGGCCACCGCGCACCCCGAGGCCGTCGCCACCGGGATGCGGATCACCTTCGCCGCCGCGGCTGCCCTGATCGTCACCGCACTGGTGATCGCCCTCGCGGCCGCCGCCTCCCGGCGGGCCGACACGCAGGGGGAGGACCCGGCGGCGCCCCGGGAGGCGTCGGCCCCCGGTGCTCCCGGCCGGGCCGCCGGCCGCCACGGCGGCTCGCGGTAGCGGCCGCTGCGGACAGCCCCGAGGTCAGGGCGTCAGGGTGAACCGCCGACGACCACTCCGTAGCCGATGGGGGCGAGGACGGTGACCACGGCGGTGCCGGGCCCGTAGCTGCGCACCCTGCGGAAGGCTGCCGGTGCGGGCGGGGGATTCGGCGAGCCGGAAGGAGCAACCTGCCGGGCGGCCCGGGCAAGGCGGGTGGGCCGATGGGGTCCGCCCGCCTCGTCACTTTTTTGCTGCCGCTGCTGCCCGCCCCGTCAGTGGGACGGCTGCTTGCCGTGGTAGCGCTGGGCGAGCCGGGCGAGCGCGACCGCGCCGAGCAGGAGCCCGAAGTCACGCAGCGCGACGTCGTAGTGCCCGGGGATGGTCAGCAGGTTGACGATGATGCCGGCGAGCCATCCGGCGACCAGCCAGCCTCCGAAACGGGGGGCGAGGGCGACGGCGAGGCCCGCGACGATCTCGACGACGCCGACTGCGTACATGGCTGCTTGGGCGCTGCCCGGAGCGAGGTCGTTGATCCACGGCGCGAGGTAGGCGGGCCAGTCGACGAGGAGGTTGGAGAACTTGTCCAGCCCGAACAGGATCGGCGCCACCGTGAAACCGGCGCGCAGGATGACGAACGCCTGGTAGCCGGGGTCGGCCAGCGCGGCCCGCCGGGAGGTGGCGGACGTGGTGGTTGTGGTTGAGGACGACATGACGCCCTTCTTTCTATCGGCAACTTTCACTGTCAATAGAAGCGCGCGGACCTTCTTTAGTCAATGGCTTTGGGTTTTACACTGGGCTCATGGACCACCCGGAGGAAGCACCCCGCCCCGATGTCTCCGCCGTCGCCGCCTTGGACGAGCCGACCCGACGGAGGCTGTACGACCACGTCGTGCGCCAGCCGGGGCCGGTCAGTCGCGACGAAGCCGCCGAGGCCCTCGGCCTCGCGCGCAAGACCGCGGCCTTCCACCTGGACCGCCTGGCGGACGCATCACTGCTCGATGTCGTCTACGAGCGGCGCAGCGGCCGCACTGGTCCGGGAGCGGGCCGGCCCGCCAAGCTCTACAAGCGCTCCGGCACGGAAGTGGCCGTCAGCCTGCCCGAGCGGCACTACGAACTGGCCGGACGGCTGCTCGCCCAGGCCCTGGAGGAATCCGAGGCCACCGACGAGCCGGTGCGGGCGGTCCTGCACCGCAAGGCCCACGAGCTCGGCGCACAGCTCGCCGCGCAGGAGCGGACGGACCTCGTGGATCTTCTGGAGGACAACGGGTTCGAACCCCGCTACGACGGCGACGCCATCGTCCTGGGCAACTGTCCTTTCCACGCCCTCGCACGCGACCACACCCAGACCGTCTGCGGCATGAACCTCCACCTGCTCCGCGGTGTGCTGAAAGGGCTCGACGAGAACGGCCTCCAGGCATGCCTGGAGCCCAGCCCCAACCACTGCTGCGTGCGCCTGCGGCCGGCTTCTTCACCGCCCGCGAACGCCAGCGGGCCCGCGGACCGGTCCTGGGCCGTCTAGGGGGTGTCTGACGGAGGTCCGCGGCGTCGCGGTGCCCGGCACGCACTCTCGCCGCACCGGCCGAAAGCCCAAGTACGTCCAGTACGGGG
>NZ_JBEZLA010000009.1:0-64592 GCF_040651925.1 Streptomyces sp. NPDC048349
AAGTACGTCCAGTACGGGGGCATCCGGCCGGCACGCCGAGAGCACGCACCGGACACCGCTCCTTCACCACGGACCTCCGTCAGACACCCCCTAGGGTGCGGAGCATGACCGAACTGCGTGATCAGCCCGCCCCCTTGCAGCCGATGCCCACCGACTGGCAGCGCGCCCTCGCCGTCGTCGCCCACCCGGACGACCTGGAGTACGGCTGCGCGGCCGCGATCGCGGACTGGACCGACGGGGGCCGCGAGGTCGTCTACCTGCTCGCCACCCGCGGCGAGGCGGGCATCGACACCCTGGCCCCCGAGGACTGCGGCCCGCTGCGCGAGGCGGAGCAGCGGGCGAGTGCGGCCGTCGTCGGCGTGTCCGAGGTGGAGTTCCTCGACTACCGCGACGGTGTCGTCGAGTACGGCCTCGGCCTGCGCCGGGACATCGCGGCGGCCATCCGCCGCCACCGCCCCGAGCTGGTGCTCACGCTCAACCACCGTGACACCTGGGGCGGCGCACAGGGCGGGGGGTACTGGAACACCCCCGACCACAAGGCCGTCGGCCGGGCCACCCTGGACGCGGCCGGGGACGCCGGGAACCGGTGGATCTTCCCCGAACTCCTCACCGAGCAAGGCCTGGAGCCGTGGAACGGGGTGCGCTGGGTCGCGGTGGCCGGCTCCACCACGCCGACGCACGCGGCCGACGCCGGTCCGGGCCTCGAGCGCGCGATCGCCTCCCTGCTGGAGCACAAGGCGTACATCGAGGTGCTCACCGACCAGGACCCCGCGGAGTACGTCCGCGCCTTCCTCACCGGCAACGTGCAGCAGGCGGCGGCCCGGTTCGACGGCCGCCCGGCGGTCCCGTTCGAGGTCTTCCCCCGCTGACCGGGCACCCCCTAGTCTGACGATCCGTCAGACATTTTGCGGGGGGAGCCGGCGTGATCGACACCGTCACCACGGAGATCGCGGAGGGGGAGGAGCGGATCCGGCTGGAGAGCGCCGGCGACGGGCTCGCGGTCCTCACCCTGTGCCGCCCCGACACGCTCAACGGCTGGAGCTGGGAATCCACCCGCCAGCTGGGGCTGCTGGCGGACCGGATCCGCTTCGACCCCTCGGTCCGCGCGGTACTGCTGCGGGCCGAGGGCCGGGCCTTCTGCGCGGGCATCGACGTGACCGCTCCGGGTGGCGCGATCACCGGCGGTTCGGCCGCCGAGCGGACCCGCAACTACTACGAGGGCATCCGCTGGGTCCACGAGCGCTTCGCGGTCCTGGCCCGCCTCCCGCAGCCGGTGGTGGCCGCCGTCCAGGGCTACTGCCTCGGCTTCGGGTTCGAGCTGGCCCTGATGGCCGACATCCGGGTGGCGGCCGAGGACGCCGTCTTCGCCCTGCCGGAGGCCCGGCTGGGCGTGGCCGTGGACGCCGGGGGTGACCTCCGCATCGCCCGGGAGGCGGGCGCGGGCTGGGCCAAGTACCTGGCCCTGACGGGCCGCCGCATCGACGCGGCGACCGCCGGGCGCCTGAACCTCGTCCAACTGGTCGTGCCCGGCGAGGAGCTGGAGGCCACGGCCCGGGACCTGGCGGCGGAGATCGCCGCGAACGCCCCCCTCGCGGTCCAGGGCATCAAGCGGGCGATCGACGCCTACGCGGACGCCGCCCTGCCGGCGGCCCTCGACCGCGTCGCCCTGACGGCCGCCCTCACCCTCACCTCGGACGACTGCCGCGAGGGCTACGGCGCCCGGGCCGCCCGCCGCCCCCCGCGCTTCACGGGGACGTGATCCGTCCCTTTCGGATCCTGCGGGTCGGGCCGCCGTCGCCCGGTCCCCCGCTCACCCGCCGAAGGGCCCGCGCCCCAGCTGCTCGCGCACCGGCACGACCTCGGGGTTCACCAGGGCCCGGCGCTGCCAGTTCGCCCCGTCCACCACCAGGGTGTGGCCCGTGACGAACCGCGCGTAGGGCGAGGCCAGGAAGGTCGCGGCCCAGCCCAGTTCCCGGGGCGCGCCCACCCGCAGCGCGGGCTGCCGCCCGTCCTTGGCGTCGGGCGCCGCGCGGTCCAGGCCGTCCCGGATGTCCCCGGTCATGTCGGCGTGCGGGAACAGCCCCGGCACGAGGCCGTTGATCTGGATGCCGTACGGCCCCCACTCGACGGCGAGGGTCTCCACCAGGTTCTTCACCCCCGCCTTGGCGGCAGCGCTGTGCGCGAATCCCGGACCGCCCGTCCAGGCGTACGAGGCACCGATGTTCACGATCGATCCGGGCGTGCCCGCGGCGAGGTGGCGGCGGCCGAACTCCCGGGTCACGAACCAGGTGCCGGTCAGGGTGATGTCGACCACCGCCCGCCAGGCGTTCGGCGAAAGGTCCTCGGCGGGGGAGGGGAAGTTCGCGGCCGCGTTGTTGACCAGCACGTCCGGCAGCCCGGAGGCGGCCCGGGCCGCGTCGAAGACCTCCGCGACCCGCTCGGGGTCCCGTATGTCGCACACGGCGGCCGTCACCCGGCCCGCGCCGGGGACCGCAGCCAGCTCCTCCCGCGCGGCCTCGAGCTGATCGGCCCGGCGGCTCGCGATCACCAGATCGGCGCCGAGCCGGGCGAACTCGGCGGCGATGGCCTTGCCCAGCCCGGTGCCGCCGCCGGTCACGAGGACCACCTGCCCCGCGTACGTACCGGGAGGCAGGGCGGCGGCGCCGAGCGGGGGTGGCGCGGGAAGGCCGCGCCGGATGTCGTCCGTCATGGGGCATCGATAGCGCGCGGGCGCCGAGATCACCATGCCCCGGACGGGATCAACTCTGCGGGACGTACGCCTGCTTGCTCGCGCAGGACCAGACCACGGCCCCCGACCCGACCCCGTCCCAGCCCCAGTAGCTGCCGCCCACCCGGTCGTCGTCCGAGACCGCGAAGGCCTCGCTGCGCGCGTCCTGGGTGGCGCCCGCGGGGTGGGGGAGCGCCTTCGCCGGGCCCGTCCCCGGCCAGTACGCGGCCCGGACGCGGTTGGCGTACCCCTCGACGAAGGTCATGGCCGTGCCGACCGTCGCGTTCGTGTTCGGGCTGATGGCGTCGAGCGTGAGGTGCTCGTATCCGGCGACCGGGCCGGGACTGGCCGGCAGGGCGTCGTACGGCCGCTTCCAGGCGGCCGGCTTGCGCTCCTGCCAGTCCCGGTGGCTCAGCTTCTCGTAGCCGACGACCCGCCCCTTGTCGTCGATGCCGGTCGCGTGGGTGCCGATGGTCCAGTCGCCCTCGTTCCACACCCGGAGGCTGGCGGTGGGGTAGTCACCGGCGGGCCAGACCACGGGGAAGGTCGTGCTGACGATCTGGTCGTTGTCCTGGTCCCAGTAGTTCGTGTACGCGGTGCCGAGGACGTCGCCGCGCTTGTTGATGCCGCTCACCGAGCTGATGACGGTGCTCGGGTGCGCGTCGGCGGGGACCGGCAGCTCGCGCACCACCGTGCCGTTCACCCACTCCTTGGCGACGCCGTCGTCCACGGCGACGACGTGGCCCGCGTCGTTGACGTCCGCCCCGCCCGAGCGCGCGGAGGTGGCGGTGATCAGCTGGACCGAGCCTGCCCCGAGCTGGTAGGTGAAGGCGGCCCCGGGGTAGCCCTGCGTGGTGCTGCGGACGGTGCCCACCATCAGGCCCTTGCTGTTCACCGCGGTGACCGTGCCCTCCTGGTAGCCCTCCGGCATCGGCACCGCGTGGACCTGGCGGTCCGCGGTCCAGTACGCGGGCAGTCCGGCACTGGAGCCGACCGCCAGGCCGTCCGCGCCGAAGCCGCGGACCGACCCCGCGGGGCCGCCGGTCAGCGAGGGCAGGACGGTGATGCCCGGCGCGCACGCCGGCTCGGCCGCCGCGGCCGGTCCGGCGGCGGTGATCAGCCCGGCGAGGACGGCGGCGGCCGCGGCGGCGGACGTGGTACCTCTCATACGGCGTGCGGTGTTCACGGGACGGTTCCCCCCGAAGATCGTGTCATATGCCCTAGGACAACTGCCCGTTGATGGTAAGCGGGGGATCTACGGAAGCCCCGGCTCCGTCCTCGCGTGTCCCCGTGGTTCCCAGATGGGCAAGCGACCGCTTAGTATGCCGCGGAGCGTGGTTCCTCGACGGCGGCTGGAGGCCCCGGATGCAGGCATGGCGAGTACACACCCTGGGAGAACCCCGAGAGGCCATGCGCCTCGAGGAGGTCCCCGAACCCGTGCCGGGCGAGGGCGAGGTGAGGCTGAAGGTGCTCGCGGCGAACCTCAACTTCCCCGATGCGCTCCTCGTCCGCGGCCAGTACCAGATCCGCCCGCCGCTGCCCTTCACCCCCGGCGTCGAGATCTGCGGCCTCACCGAGGACGGCCGCCGCGTCATCGCCAATCCGAGCCTGCCCCACGGCGGCTTCGCCGAGTACGTGGTCGCGCCCGAACGCGCCCTGCTCCCGGCCCCCGAGAGCCTCGACGACGCCCAGGCCGCGGCCCTGCACATCGGCTACCAGACCGGCTGGTTCGGCCTGCACCGCCGGGCCCGCCTCCAGGCGGGCGAGACCCTGCTCGTGCACGCCGCCGCCGGCGGGGTCGGCAGCGCCGCCGTCCAGCTCGGCAAGGCGGCCGGCGCCACCGTGATCGGGGTCGTCGGCGGCAAGGCCAAGGCGCGCACCGCCGAGGAACTCGGCTGCGACCTGGTGATCGACCGCACGGCGGAGGACCTCGTCGCCCGGGTGAAGGAGTTCACCGGCGGACGCGGAGCCGACGTCGTGTACGACCCGGTCGGCGGTGCCTCCTACACCGCCTCCGCCAAATGCGTGGCCTTCGAGGGCCGGATCGTCATCGTCGGCTTCGCGAGCGGCACCGTCCCCGCCCCCGCCCTCAACCACGCCCTCGTCAAGAACTACTCGATCCTCGGCCTGCACTGGGGGCTCTACGCCGCCAAGGACCCGGCCGCGATCGCCGCCTGCCACACCGAACTCACCCGCCTCGCTGCCGAGGGCGCCGTCAGGCCCCTGGTCAGCGAAACCCTCGCGCTCCCGGACGTCGCCGACGCCGTGCAGCGCCTCGCCGACGGCGCCACCACCGGCCGGCTGGTCCTGACCATGCCCGGAGGTGCCTCCCGATGACCGCCGCCACCGCCGCGCAGCTGCTCACCCGCGTACGGGACCTGCTCGCCGCCCACCCGCCCGCTGCCACCTCCCGTACGGACTTCCTGCGCGCCCGCTTCGACGCCGGACTGGCCTGGGTCCACTACCCCGAGGGCCTCGGCGGCCTCGGCGCCCCCCGCCCCCTGCAGGCCGTCGTCGACGCCGAACTGGAGGCCGCGGGAGCCCCCGACAACGACCCGCGCCGGATCGGCATCGGCCTCGGCATGGCCGCGCCCACGATCCTCGCCTACGGAACCGAGGAGCAAAAGCGCCGCTTCCTGCGCCCCCTGTGGACCGGCGAGGAGGTCTGGTGCCAGCTCTTCAGCGAGCCCGGCGCCGGCTCCGACCTCGCCGCGCTCGGCACCCGCGCCGTGCTCGACGAGGAGTCCGGCGAGTGGGTGGTCGACGGGCAGAAGGTGTGGACCTCCAGCGCCCACACCGCCCGCTGGGCCATCCTCATCGCCCGCACCGACCCGTCCCAGCCCAAGCACCGCGGCATCACCTATTTCCTGTGCGACATGCACGCCCCCGGCGTGGAAGTCCGGCCGCTGCGCCAGATCACCGGCGAGGCCGAGTTCAACGAGGTCTTCCTCACCGGGGTGCGCATCCCCGACGCCCACCGGCTCGGCGCCGTCGGCGACGGCTGGGCGGTGGCCCGCACCACTCTGATGAACGAGCGCGTCTCCATCGGCGGCATGCGCATTCCGCGCGAGGGCGGCATGATCGCGCCGGTCGCCGCCGCCTGGCGCGAACGGCCCGCCTTGCGCACCCACGCCCTGCACCAGCGGCTGCTGGAGCTGTGGGTGGAGGCCGAGGTCGCCCGGCTCACCGGTGAACGGCTGCGCCAGCAGCTCGCCGTCGGCCAGCCCGGCCCCGAGGGATCCGGGATGAAGCTCACCTTCGCCCGCCTCAACCAGGAGATCAGCGGCCTGGAGGTGGAACTCCTCGCGGAGGAGGGCCTGTCGTACGAGGACTGGACCATGCGCCGTCCCGAACTGGTCGACTTCACCGGCCGCGACGCCGGCTACCGCTACCTGCGGGCCAAGGGCAACAGCATCGAGGGCGGCACCAGCGAAGTCCTCCTCAACATCGTCGCCGAACGCGTGCTGGGCCTGCCGTCCGAGCCGCGCGACGACAAGGACCTCGCCTGGAAGGACCTGGCCCGATGACCACACCGACGACCGCGACCACCTCGGCCGACCTGCTGTACTCCGAGGCGGAGGAGGAACTGCGCGCCGCCGTGCGCTCCCTCCTCGAGGCCCGCCTCGCACCGGCGGCCGTCCTCGCCCGGATCGAAACCGACCGCCCCCACGACCCCGCCGTGTGGAGCGCCCTCGCCACCGGGATCGGCGCTGCCGGGCTGCTCGTCCCGGAGAAACTCGGCGGCCAGGGCGCCGGCCACCGCGAGGCGGCCGTGGTCCTGGAGGAACTGGGCCGGGCCGTTGCGCCCGCCCCCTACCTGACGAGCTCGGTGCTCGCCACCGAGATCCTGCTCGGCTGCGACACCGAGGAGGCCGTCCCGCTGCTGCGGGAGCTGGCCTCGGGGCGGCAGGTGTGCGTACCGGCCGTGCCGCTGACCCTGGCCCCCGGCGCCCCGCTGCCGGCCGCCGTCCGCGACTCCGGCGGCGGGACCCTGACCGGCACGGTCACCTCCGTCGCGGACGCGGTGGCCGCCGACGTGCTGCTGGTGCTCGCCGACACCGGGCTCCACGCCGTGCCCGCCGCCTCGGCCGGGCTCACCCCGCAGATCCCGCTCGACCTGACCCGGCCGCTCGCCACGGTCACCCTCGACGCCGCCGCGGGCACCCGGCTCGCCGACCCCGCCACGGCGCGGGCTGCCGTCGCGGGGGCCCTGCTCTCCGGGGCCGGGCTGCTCGCCTCCGAACAGCTGGGGATCGCCGAATGGTGCCTGACCCAGACCGTCGGGTACCTGCGGGTCCGCCACCAGTTCAACCGGCCCGTCGGCTCCTTCCAGGCCCTCAAGCACCGCCTCGCGCGCCGCTGGCTCGACGTGGCCTCCGCCCGGGCGGCGGCCCGGGCCGCCGCCGATGCCCTGGCCACCGGGTCCCCCGACGCACCGCTCACGGTGGCCGTCGCCCAGGCCTACTGCTCGGGCGTGGCCGTCCGGGCCGCCGAGGAGTGCGTCCAGCTGCACGGCGGCATCGGCATGACCTGGGAGCACCCCGCCCACCTCTACCTCAAGCGGGCCAAGGCCGACTCCCTGGCCCTGGGCACGGCCGGCCACCACCGGGGCCTGGTCGCCGACTTCGCGGAACTCCCGGCACCGTAGGGGGCGCCCGGGCCGGGGTGGGGACGCACGGATCCGCCGGCGGACGGGTCCACGGGCGGGCGGACGGACGGGCGGACGGGCCGGCGCGTGGCGGCCCGATCCCTATCCTGGCCGGATGACGGCACACATCACCCGGCTCTCCGCCTCCGCGCTGCGCGCGGAGCGCGACCAGCTCGCCGCCCTGCTCCTCGACGTGGTCGACGGCGGCGCCTCGCTCGGCTTCCTCGCCGGCCTCGACCGCGAGAGCGCCGCCGCCTGGTGGGACTCCCTGCTGCCGGCCGTCGAGGACGGCTCGCTCGCCCTGTGGGTGTCCCGTACGGACGACGGCCGCGTCGACGGCACCGTCAGCTGGTACCGGGAGTCCAAGCCCAACGGCCGCCACCGCGCCGAGCTGCGCAAGCTCATGGTCCATCCGGCGGCCCGCGGCCGCGGCACCGCCCGCGCCCTGCTCGCCGAGGCCGAGGCGGCGGCCGCCGCGGCCGGGGTGGTGCTGCTGTTCCTGGATACCGAGACCGGCAGCGGCGCCGAGCGCGTCTACCGGTCCGCGGGCTGGACCGAGGCGGGCACCATCCCCGACTACGCCACGGACCCCGACGGCCGACTGCACCCCACGACCCTCTTCTACAAGCACCCCAAGGGGTGACCTCGCCCGCCGCGCGGCGTTAGACCCGTAGCCGCCGGCCACCGAGCGAGGGAGACCGAATGTCCGCAGCACCAGCCGCACTTCCCACCCGCCGTGCCCTTCTGCGCACCGCCTTCACCGCGGCCGTGCTCGCCGGCACCGCGGCGGCGCTGGCCCCCGTCCTGCGGGCCCGCCGCCCCCGGCAGACGCTCACCCCGGCCCCGCTCGCGGAGGAGACGTACCGGGGCCGGCACATCGCCGTGGACCGGGCCGGGATCCGCATCGACGGGCGCCCCCTGCACGTCATGCGCCGCGCCGACGGCAGTTACCTGAGCGAGGTCAACCACTTCCAGTCCTACGGGACACCGCTGGAACTGGCCCGTGCGGCCGTCGACGAACTGGGCACGGCCCGGCTGGCGTTGGCGTCCGCCCCCCACCACGGCTGACGGAAGGAGCCCCGCGTTGTACGTCCGGCAGAACCAGAAGAACCTGACCAGCGCCCAGAAGAAGCGGTTCACGGCGGCCGTGCTGGAGCTCAAGCGCAACGGCGTCTACGACTCCTTCGTGCGCACCCACGGCAAGTACTTCGTGCCCGACCGCGACCGCAAGCTCCGCGTGGGGCACATGTCCCCGTCCTTCTTCCCGTGGCACCGGTACTACCTGCTGGAGTTCGAGAGGCAGCTGCGGACCGTCGACCCGGGCGTCTCCATCCCGTACTGGGACTGGACCACCGATACCAGCCCGGTTTCCTCCCTCTGGGCCGACGACTTCCTCGGCGGCACCGGCCGCGCCTCGGACCGGCAGGTCATGACCGGACCCTTCGCCTACGACAAGGGCAACTGGACGGTGACCGTGGGCATCACGGAAGCCCGCTTCCTCACCCGCAACCTCGGCCGGCCGCAGAACCCGATCGCCCTGCCCACTCCCGCCGAACTGCAGTGGGCCATCGACGACCCGGTCTACGACGTCTCGCCCTGGGACTCCACCGCCACCGCCGGCGGCTTCCGCAACAAGCTGGAGGGCTGGGCCGCCCCCAAGAGCGAGCGCTGGCGCAACCACAACAAGGTCCACCAGTGGATCGGCGGCCACATGACGGGCGGCACCGCACCCAACGACCCGGCCTTCTGGCTGCACCACGCCTTCGTGGACCTGATCTGGACCCGCTGGCAGCAGAAGCACCCGGCTTCCGGCTATCTGCCCGCCGCACCCCTGCGCCTCGGCGACCTCCAGCGCGGCCGGGTGATCGCTCTCGACGAGCCGATGCCGCCGTGGGACGTCACCCCGCGCCAGATGCTCAGCCACCAGGGCCTCTACCGCTACGAATAGCGGCGGGCGGGCACACGGGTGGGGCCCCCGCCGTACGGCGGGGGCCCCTTCGGATCAGCCGATCAGCCGGTCAGGCGATCAGTGGCCGTAGCCGCCCTCGGTGTGGTGGTCGCTGCCGCCGCCCGACGCGTTGACGCAGGTGTTGCCGAACGCGGGGTTCAGCAGGGCGATCACGTTCACGGTGTTGCCGCAGACGTTGACCGGGACGTGCACCGGAACCTGGACCAGGTTGCCCGACAGGACACCGGGGGAGCCGACCGCCGCACCGTGCGCTCCGGCATCGGCGACGGCCAGACCCGCTCCGGCGGCCACGGCGCTACCGGCGACAGCGGTGACGGCGAATGCCTTCGCGATACGCGACATCAAGATCTCCTCATGAGAATGGGGCGCCGCACCATGTGCAGCGTTTGACATGGCGTACAACGCTGGGAGGCGCGGCGGGTCACGGCCGCTGGGCCTACTTGGTGAGGTCGGGGTCACGGCTTGTCAGGCGTGGGGCCGCTGTGCGACCGTGCGCGCACCGCGCGCGTGCGCGGGGCGGACCGGGAGGACCAGATGAGCACTGCGGGCGGCGACGCGGGTGCCCGGCCGCGGGCCAGGACCGCGTACGGCGTGGTCGAGGGGCGGACGACGCCGGACGGCACCGCGGTCTTCCGCGGCATCCCCTACGCCGCCCCGCCCGTCGGCGCGCTGCGGTTCGCGGCGCCCGCACCCCCCGAGCCCTGGGACGGTGTCCGCGACGCCGGAGCCTTCGGTCCGACCGCGCCGAAGGTGCCCTACCCGCCCACGTTCGCCGCCCTGCTCGCCGATCCGGAGATCCCCGGGGAGGACTGCCTCAACGTCAACGTGTGGACGCCCGACCCGGCGCCCGGCGCCCGGCTGCCGGTCATGGTGTGGATCCACGGCGGGGCGCTGACCCGCGGCTCCTCGGCCGTCCCCGTCTACGACGGCTCCGCCTTCGCCCGCGACGGGGTCGTGCTCGTCTCCCTCAACTACCGCCTCGGCGTCCTCGGCTACGGGCTCTTTCCCGACGCGCCCGCCAACCGGGGACTGCGGGACCAGATCGCCGCCCTGGAGTGGGTCCGGGACAACATCGCGGCCTTCGGCGGCGACCCCGCCCGCGTCACCGTCTTCGGCGAGTCCGCCGGCGCCATCAGCATCGGCGCCCTGCTCGCCGCCCCGCGGGCCGCCGGACTCTTCGCCCGGGCGGCCCTGCAGAGCGGCGCCCCCGAGGTGCTGCGCCGCGACCGGGTCCGCGCCGTGGTCCGGCGGATGGCCTCGCTGCTGAAGACCGACGCCACCGCGGAGGCCTTCGGCGCCACCGCCCTGCCCACCCTGCTCGCCGCCCAGGCCGCCGTACTGCGCCGCTCGAGCCCGCTCGCCGGCGGTCCCGCCTTCGGCCTGGTGAGCGACCCGGACACGCTGCCCGGGGATCCGCTCGACGGCGCCCGGGCCACCGGCGTTCCGCTCCTGCTGGGCTGGACCGCCGAGGAGTACCGGCTCTGGCTGGCCCCGACGGGCACGATGCGGGTGCTGGACCGGATGGGCCCGCTCGCCGTGGCGCTGGCCCGCCGGCGCAGCGGCAAGGACCGGTCCGCCGTACGGGCGCTGCGCGCCGCCCTGCCCGGCGCCGGCCCCGCCGACCTCGCGGGGCAGCTGCTGACCGACGTACTGCTGCGCGACCCGCTGCGGCGGCTCGCCGGGGCGCGGCGGGGGGCGCCGAGCTTCCTGTACGAGTTCGCGTGGCGCTCCGGCGTCCCGGGGCTCGGCGCCTGTCACGCCCTGGAGCTGGGCTTCGTGTTCGACACGCTGCACGCGCCGGAGGCGGCCCGGCTGGCCGGCCCGGACGCTCCGCAGGCGCTGGCCGACGAGATGCACGCGGCCTGGGTGCGCTTCGCGGTGAGCGGCGAGCCGGGCTGGGCTCCCTGGAACGGCTCCGGCCCGCCGAAGGTGTTCGGCGGGCCGCAGGAGAAGGACGGGAAGGACGCGGTGGGGGCGGTGGAGGCGCCCGGACCTACTCGACGGGTCCTTCCATGACCTTGCTGATGTACTGGATCGGCCCCTCGCCCATGTTCGGGACGTAGGTCTTGGCGTTGTGCTGGCCGCCCTTGATGATCCTCAGCTCGGTGTGCACGGGACCCTTGTTGCCGAAGGTGGCGATGAACTTCTGCACGTCCGGCAGCGTCTTCTTGTTGTTCTCGCTGTCGCCGACCTGGAAGGCGAGGTAGACGTCCGGACCCTTGCGGTCGATGAGCTGCTTCGCCAGCACCTCCGGGTTGTTCTCGGCCTTCTCCTTGTCGTGGCCCTTCCAGAGGGAGGAGTCCGGGACGATGTCCGGGCCCGAGGCGATCACCGCCTTGAACTTGTCCGGGTGCTTCAGCACCGCCTTCAGCCCCGCGAACCCGCCGGTGGAGGAGCCCATGAAGGCCCAGCCGTCACGGGACTTCACGGTCCGGAAGTTCGCCTTCATCAGGTCCGGCACGTCCTCGGTCAGCCACGTGCCCATCTTCGGCTGGTCGGGGATGTCGGAGCCGTCCCAGTAGACGCCCTTGTCGTCCGGGGCCGGGTTGAGCACCGGCATGGCCAGGATGAAGGGCTTGCTCTTCCCCTCGGAGTACCACTTGGCGATGCTGGTCTGGAGGCCCAGGTCGGTGCCCATCCAGTAGTTGCTCGGGTAGCCGGCGCCGCCCGGCAGGGCGATCATGACGGGGAAGCCGCTCTTGGCGAACTTGGGGTCGTTGTACTCCTTGGGCGCCCAGACCCACACCTTGCCCTTGAAGCCGGACTTCTTGCCGTCCAGGGTGGTGACGGCCACGTGCGTCCCGTCGGGCAGGGTCATCGAGTTCTTGAACTCGGCGGCGGGCCCGGTGGGCATCAGCATCTTGGAGTTCGCCGGCTGCTGGGGGGCCGCGCTCTTCTTGCCGTCGCCGCCCGCGGGCGGGGTCCCGAAGGAGACGGCCGAGCCCTTGTCGGTGAACGGGGGTATCTCGTAGTGGTGCATCACGCCGGCCGCTGTGCCCGCGAGCGCGAGGACGCAGGCGCCGGCTATCACCCAGCGCCGGACCTTCGACCTGCGCCGGGGCTCCGGCTCCTGCCCGTACGGCTCGTACGGCTCCTGTCCGTAGGACTCGTACGGCTCCTGTCCGTAGGGAGGCTGCTGCCCGCCGCCCTGCTGCTGCCCGTACTGCTGCTGTGCGTACGGGGTGCCGTAGGGCTGCTGCGGGTTCTGCCCCTCCGGCCGGTACGGCGGCTGGGGCTGCTGCCCTTCGGGTGCGTACGACATGTGCGGTGGCTCTCCGGCTGGTGCTGCCCCGAGGGGGGCGGTGGTCTGGCGGGCTTGATCCTTCCGTTCGAAAGATGAACGAAAGCACGCCCGGGTTCCGCATTTTTCCTTCTCTTGGGATTTTCTGGGGAAGGCCGTTGCCCGCCCCCGGCAAGGGCGCGTCGGGTTCCCCGGCTGTTCGCCGAACGGGTCTGGCTCATGTACATGCCAATAGGTAGGGTGCCCCCGCCCCGCGAGAGGAGAACACCCCTTGACCCTCCAGCGCCGGATCCTGATCCTGGCCACCGCCGTCGTCCTGCTCGCCGCCGTGGCCGTGACGGCCCTCGTGCGGGCCTCCTCACGGGCCGAGGAGAAGAACCGGGTGCAGACCGACGGCCCCCAGGTCACCCGGGGCCCCGTCTCGCTGGACCCGGCCGGGGGGAACCGGCGGATCGTGTTCCGGAACATGGCCTGGGGCCCGCACCGCGACGAGCTCGCGACCGTCCCCGCCGCCGGTCCGGAGGGGGACCGGACCGCCTCGGGCGTGTCCTGCCTGCGCTTCCACGCCGCCGCGGGGACCGGGATCTGCCTCCAGGCCGACAAGGGCGGTGGCCCGGACCGCTACCGGGCCGTCGTCCTCGACGCCCGCCTGAAGGAGGTCTCCGCGCACGAGCTGACCGGCATCCCCACCCGCGCCCGGGTCTCGCCAGGCGGCCGGCTCGCCGCCTGGACGGTCTTCGTCGGCGGGGACTCGTACGCGGGCACCGACTTCTCCACGCGGACCTCGGTGCTCGACCTGCGCACCGGCAGGCTCGAGGCCTCGCTGGAGGACTTCACGGTCCTCAAGGACGGCAAGCCCTACCGGAGCGCGGACGTGAACTTCTGGGGAGTCACCTTCACCGCCGACGAGCGGACCTTCTACGCCACGCTGGGCACCGCGGGCCGCACCCACCTGGTCCGCGGGGACCTGGCGGCGCGGACCGTGACCACGCTCCGGGAGAACGTCGAATGCCCCTCCCTGTCGCCCGACGGGACCCGGGTGGCATTCAAGAAGCGGGTGCCGGGCCTGCCCGCCGAGGCACCGTGGCGGCTGCACGTGCTGGACCTGGCCTCCGGAGCGGAGGTGCCGCTCGCCGAGGAGCGGAGCGTGGACGACCAGGTGGTGTGGACCGACGAGCACACGGTCGTCTACGCCCTGCCGGGAGACTTCGGAGCCGACCTGCACTCCGTCGCGGCTGACGGGAGCGGGGCCCCCGTCCGGCTCATGGCCTCGGCCCTCGCCCCGGCCTTCCTCGGATGAATCCCGAGGGGGAGAACGGGGGAGGGCCGCGAGGCCGGGGGAGGCCCGCCGCAGGAGCGTTACGCCACGCGGGCCGGACGGGCTAGGCGGGGATCAGCGTGCGGCGGCGCCGCTTGCGCTGCGCACCGGCCGACAGCCTCAGCTCGATGATCGACCGCACGGCCGGCCACTCCTCGTCGAGGATCGAGTAGAAGGCCGTACTGCGGACCGCCCCGTCCAGCCCCCGCGAATGGGCCCGGCGGACCCCCTCGCAGGTGAAGCCGAGGCGTTCCATCGCGGCACGCGAGCGGCCGTTGCGGGCGTCCGCCCGCAGCGAGATCCGCCGCACACCCCAGGTCTCGAAGGCATGGCGGAGCATGAGCAGCTTCGCCTCGGTGTTGATGCCGGTGCCCTGGGCGCCCGGGGACAGCCAGGTATTGCCGATCTCGGCGGCATCGGGGATCGCCGTCGCCGGATCGCCGAACGGGACGCCGGGCACGGCGGGCCACACCAGCGGCCCCTGCCAGTAGTCGAGTTCCAGGAACCGGGTCGAACCGACCACCCGGCCGTCGGTGGCTCTGACCACCGCGAACGGGAGGGATCGACCCGCCGCCTGATCGGCGAGGGCACGGTCGATGTACTCGTGGGACGCCTGCACCCCGTGGGGTACGGGGGTGAAGGCGTAAGTCGTACGATCCTCGGCACCGGCCACGGCCAGGGCCTCGGTGTGGTGGGGTGCGAGGGGCTCGAGCCGCACGGTGCGGCCGGCGAGGAGTACGGGTACGGGCACGGAGCCTTCGGTCCTTCTGGGCGGTGGGGTGGTTGCACAGTCTGCGTCCCTGACGTCGCCCCCCGTGCAAAACACGGGTGAAAGGCAACGAGCTGTCAGGTGAACGCGAGTGGCTCAATGTAGCTCCTCGAAGTCCTCTCATGAACCCCCAATTTGGCAATGGCGTGAACGTCTTTTTCGACGACTTCGCTCCCCGGGGCGCAGCGCCCGTAATCCTGATCCACGGACATCCGTTCAACCGCACCATGCGGGCCCCCCGGACGGCCGCCCTGACGTCCGCCGGATACCGGGTGATCACCCCTGACCTGCGAGGATGTGGAGAGAGCCCGGTGCTCCGGGCCAAGCGCCGCTCGCCGATCTCGCCGATGACCCCGCCGATGAGCTCGCCGTCCTGCTCGCCCGCCCGGGCGTCGAACAGGCGGTCGTCGGCGAAGTGTCCCGGGGCGGGCGGATCGCCATGTCGGCGCGGACGACGCATGCACCCCCGTCGCGGCGGCCGAGGCCCTGCACGCGCTGCTGCCGAACTCCGCACTCGCCATCATCGAGCGGGCCGGGGACCTGCCCGGCGTGGAGCAGCCCGAGGCCCTCAACCGGGCGCTGCCGGAGTTCCTCGCAGGCCTGTGAGCCGGAGGTGATTGGACCGGTCCGAGGCGCCCCCAATGGCCCACGGGAGTGGGCCGTCCGGCTGATCCAATGGGACCGGTGACGATACGGATCCTGCCTCCGCCCGGCGCTCCGCGCCGACTGGCCGCCGCCCAGCTGAGCAATTCCGTCGGGGACGGCGCCTACTACGTGTGTTCGGCGCTCTACTTCACCCGCGTGGTCGGTCTCTCGCCCGCGCAGATCGGCCTCGGGCTGACCCTCGCCTGGGCCGTCGGCTCCGTCGCCGGGGTGCCGCTGGGCGCGCTCGCCGACCGGCGGGGACCCCGGGGCACCTCGGCGGCGCTGGCGGTGGCCACCGCGGCGCCGGTCTTCGCCTTCCTCTTCATCCGGTCCTACACGGCCTTCCTGATCGCCGTCACCGTCTACGCCGCCGCCCAGTGCGGGCTGGCGGCCTCCCGCCAGGCACTGCTGGCGGGCCTGGTCCCCCCGGAGCAGCGCACCGGGGTGCTGGCCCACCTCCAGTCCATGCTCAACGGCGGGCTGGCCCTGGGGGCCGCGGTCGGCGGGCTGGCCCTGAGCGCGGACACCGAGCGGGCCTACCTGGCGGTGTTCGTGCTGGACGGGCTGGGCTTCCTGCTCTGCGCGGCCCTGCTGCTGCGGCTGCCGGCGGTGGCACCCGTGACCGGGCGTGCGGCGGGGGAGCCCCGGCTGGCCGTGCTCCGCGACCGGCCGTACGCTCTGGTCACCCTGCTGAACGCGATCCTGCTGCTGCGGATGCCGCTGCTCAGCCTGGCCGTCCCGCTGTGGATCGTGGAGCGCACCCGTGCCCCGCACTGGCTGGTGTCGGCGCTGTTCGTGCTGAACACGGTCGCCGTGATGCTCTTCCAGGTGCGCTGGGCCCGGCCGGTCACCGGCCTGGACGGCGCACGGCGGGCGGTGCGGGCGTCGGGGCTGGTCATGGCCGCCTCCTGCGCCGTGTTCGCGCTCTCCGCGCTGCCCGGCCCGGCCTGGGCGGCCGCCGCGCTGCTGGTGACGGCAGCGGTGCTCCAGACGGATGCCGAGATGCGGCAGTCGGCCGGGTCCTGGCAGATCGGCTTCGCGCTGGCCCCCGCGGACCGGACCGGCCAGTACCAGGGGTTCTTCGGAACCGGGGTCCCGGTGGCCAGGACCGCCGGTCCGCTGGTGCTGAGCTGGCTGCTCCTGGGGTGGGGGATCCCGGGGTGGCTGCTGCTCGGCGCGGTCCTGCTGGCCGCCTCGTACGGGATGGGTCCGGCGGTCCGGTGGGCCGGGGCCGTCCCCCGTCCGGCCGACCCGCACCGCCGCCGTCGGTCCGAGGACCGGCTGCGGATACGGTGACCGGCGTGGACGACGTATTGAGGCGGCTGGAAGCCGTGGGGCCCTTCTTCACCGTGGCGTACGGGAAGGAGCCGCCGCCCGGACCCGGCTTCCGGCCGCTGACCGTGCTGTACGGGGAGCAGCTCGCGCCCTACGTCGCCGAGGTGGGGCGGCGGGGCCGCAGCGGGCCGGGGCGGGTGGCGGCCTCGACCGCCCAGTTCGGCATCGCCGCGCGGCTCTGGTCGATCGGGCTGGGCTGCGCGGCACTGGCCGGGCGGGTGCCGGACCTCGCGGCGGACCGGGTGTGGTGGCGGCTGCCCTCTGCGGGATCGCTGGAACTGTGGCTGCCCGAGCCGGGGGAGCTGGCGGCGGGGGAGCTCGGCGAGAACGTCCTCGGCCACCTGGAGCTGCTCGACGCGGCCGTCCGGGAGCGGTTCGGGGTGTCGCCCAAAGTCCTGCGGGGCAACACCGCGTCGGGTCTGGTCGGGGCCCTGCGCGTGCTGGTCGACCGGGTCCCGGCCGGCGGGGCCGTGGAGCTGGCGTCGGCCCTGCTCGCCGAGGGCGGGGCCCTCGCCGGGACGGGCACCTTCGTCCACGAGGAGGGGCTCGGGGTGGCCTTCGTACGGCGCAGCTGCTGCCTCTACTACCGGGTGCCCGGCGGCGGCTTCTGCGGGGACTGCGTGCTGCGGACCCGCTGAAAAACGGCAGGACCCCCGGGAGCTCGTGCTCCCGGGGGCCCCGTGGCGGGCCGGAACTAGAAGGTGAGGTTCCAGGCGTCGATCTTGCCGGTGTCGCCGCCGGCGTTGTCGTTGACCCGCAGCTTCCAGGTGCCGTTCGCGACCTCGGAGGAGGCGTTGACGGTGTAGGTCTGGTTGATGTTGTCCGTGCCCGAGCCGGTGCGGTTGTGCAGGTTGTACACCGAGCCGTCCGGGGCGATCAGGTCGACCTTCAGGTCACCGATGTAGGTGTGCACGATGTTCACGCCCACCTTGAGGGTGGCCGGGGCGTTGCCCGTCACCCCGCTGACGGTGATCGGGCTCTCCACGGTGGTGTTGTCGCCGATGGCCACGTCACCGGGGTTCTCGAAGTACTTCCCGGGCGGCGGGGTGCTGCCGACGGCCTTGAGCGCGTCGACCTGGCCCTCGCCGAAGAAGCCGTTCTTCGTCGTGGTGCCCTTGCACCGGGTGTCCGACGGGCAGGCCACGTCGTTGGCCTGGGTGGCCAGCTTGTCGCGCAGCTGCGCCGGGGTGATGCCCGGGTTGGTGCTCACCAGCAGCGCGGCCACGCCGGCCACGTGCGGGGAGGCCATCGAGGTGCCGCTCATGCTGCCGTACTTGCCGCCCGGCAGGGTGCTGTAGATGCCGGTCGCGTCGCCGCCGGGGGCCGTCACGTCGATGACGTTCAGGCCGTAGTTGGAGTACGAGGCCTTCGCGGTGGTGCCCATCGCCGATACCGTGACCACGCCCGGGAGTTCGGTCGGGATGTCCAGGCAGGCGTTGGTGATGGTGCGCGTGACCGGCGTCGAGTCGTTCGGGCTCTCGGTGTCGGTCGTCTTGTTGGCCAGGTCCAGGTTGGAGTTGCCGGCCGCCGCGACCTGCAGCGAGCCCTTGCTCTCCGCGTACTCCTGGGCGCGCTTGACGCCCTCGATGATCGCGGCCTGGTCGGCGTTGTCCGGGCAGTTGAACTGCCACGGGTCGGTGTAGTAGCTGTTGTTGGTGACCTTGAAGCCGTGGTCACCCGCCCACATGAACCCGCAGACGGTGTTCTCGGCGAAGAAGAGCGAGGAGTTCGGCTCGGCGATGCGCACCGAGGAGATCTTCACGCCCGGGGCCACGCCGATGACGCCCTTGCCGTTCTTGGCGGCCGCGACCGTACCGGCCACGTGGGTGCCGTGGGTGCCGACGTCGCGCCAGGCGCCGGCGCGGGTGTCCGCCTTGCCGTACGCGCAGGACGCGGAGTCCGCCGCGTTGAAGTTCGGCGCCAGGTCCTGGTGCTGGTCGTCCACACCGGTGTCCAGGATGCCGACCTTGACGGTGGCGGAGCCGGTGGTGACGGCCCAGGCCTGGTCGGCCTTGATCTGCGTCATGTCGGCGCGGACCGGCTCGCCCACCGGGGTGGTGGACTGCGCCGGGTTGGCGGGCAGCGCCGGGTTGTAGGCGTCCGCCGGAACGTCCGAGGTGCGGGTGGCCCCGACCTGCTGGACCCCGCTCACACCGCGCATGGTGGCGGCGAAGGAGCCGGAGGCGGAGTGGGCGACGATGACGCCGATTGCGTCGTAGTTCGCGAAGACCGTGCCGCCGTTGGCGGCGACGGCGGCACGCACCGCCGAGCTGTCACCGGGGGCGGTGATCACGAGGTAGGCGCGGGTGCCGGCAACCCAGGTCGCACTCTGGGAAGTCGGGGCCGCGGCCTGGGGAGCCGCCGCGGCCGCCGGGGCGGAAGCGGAGCCGGAGACGGGGTCGGTGCCGGCGAGCGCGGCGGGAGCCCCGAAGGTCAGTGCGGCACCGAGGGTTGCGGCCAGCACCAGGGCACGTCGAGGTCGGCTGGATATGTGGGGTATCAATGCGTCCTCCGAAGACCCGTCGGTGCGGCTGGCACCTACGGGTCGTACGAAACAAGTGGTCGAACGCAAGATGTCAGACGCGTGCCCTGGTATGGAAGTACCTTTTACCGCACGCGCGTTCTTCGGCCTGTGGCCGAAAAGCGCCTATAGCGGGAGCAGTCGGGGCCGACCGGGCTGGGCACCGTGGGGGCGAACCCTGCCCGGCCGGCCCGAGTGGCGTTCCGGTTACACCGGCACGCCGTCCTTGGCGCCTTCCGGCTGGGGCGGGACGGCCCCCGCCGGCTCGTGCGGCGCGTCGTCGACCAGCGTGGTCTCGTCGAAGGGCAGCCGTCCGGCGAGCACCTCGGCGGCCCGTGCGCGGTCGAACTCCTTGGTCCACGTGCCGATGAGCACCGTGGCGACCGCGTTGCCCGCGAAGTTGGTCAGTGCCCGCGCCTCGCTCATGAACCGGTCGATGCCGACGATGAGGCCGACCCCGTCCACCAGTTCCGGCCGGTGCGACTGGAGTCCGCCGGCGAGCGTGGCCAGGCCCGCGCCGGTCACCCCGGCGGCGCCCTTCGAGGCGATGACCATGAACAGCAGCAGGGAGATCTGCTCGCCCAGCGCGAGCGGCTGGCCCATCGCCTCCGCCACGAACAGCGAGGCCATCGTCAGGTAGATCGCGGTCCCGTCCAGGTTGAAGGAGTACCCGGTCGGCACCGTGATGCCGGTGACCGGCCGGGACACCCCCAGGTGCTCCATCTTCGCGATGAGCCGCGGCAGCGCGGACTCCGAGGAGGAGGTCGACAGGATCAGCAGGAACTCCCGTCCGAGGTAGCGCAGCAGGGAGAACACGCTGACGCCCGTGCACACCCGCAGCAGCGTGCCGAGCACCAGGAACACGAAGATCAGGCAGGTGGCGTAGAAGCCGATCATGATGACGGCGAGCGATTTCAGCGCGTCGATGCCGGTCGCCCCGACCACCGCCGCGATCGCGCCGAAGGCACCCACCGGGGCCGCCCACATGATCATCGCCAGGATCCGGAACACCAGCTTCTGTACGTGTCCGATCCCGCGCAGCACGGGTTCGCCCGCCGTGCCCATGGCCTGGAGCGCGAACCCGCACAGCAGGGCCACCAGCAGGGTCTGCAGCACCTCGCCGCCGGTGAAGGCGGACACCAGCGTGGTCGGGATGATCCCCAGCAGGAACTCCGGTGTGCTCTTGGCCCCGCCCGCCTTGGCCTGCGCCTCGCCGGCGTGCTTGGCCGCCTCGGTCAGGTGGAGCCCGCTGCCCGGGTCCAGCAGGTTGCCGACCAGCAGGCCGATGGCGAGGGCCACGGTGGACATCACCATGAAGTAGCCCAGGGCGAGTCCGCCCACCGCCCCCACCTTGGCGGCCTTGCGGACCGAGCCGATGCCCAGCACGATCGTGCAGAAGATCACGGGCGAGATCATCATCTTGATGAGGTTCACGAAGCCGGTGCCCAGCGGCTTGAGCTCCACGGCCACGCCGGGTGCGGCGAAGCCGACGGTGATGCCGAGGAGCACCGCGGCGATCACCGCGATGTAGAGATAGTGCGTTCTGTCGCGCGTGGCGGCCACGATGCCTCCTGGTGGTGAAAACGTTCCGGGAGGACCATCGCGCGGCGCTGTGACCCCGGTCACCCTTGCGTTCATTGAGTTCACGACCCGGTGCACACTGAGCGCCATGTTCCGTTTGCCCCGGCCGCCGCGCAGCCTCGCCGGCCAGCTCTTCGCCATGCAGGTGCTGCTGGTCGCCGTGGTCGTGGCCGGGTGCGCCGTTTTCGCGTACGCCACCGCCCGCGGCCAGGCCGAGGACGCGGCCCGCCGGCAGGCCGGGGCCGTGGCCCGCGCGGTCGCCGACTCCCCATCGGTCCTGGAAGCCGTACGGGAGGCCGTGCGCGGCAGCGATCCCACGGCCCGGCTGCAGCCCTACGCGGAGCGGGTGCGCGTCGACTCGGGCGTGGACTTCGTGACGATCATGGACCCGGCCGGACGGCGCTGGACCCACCCCGACCCGCGTCGGATCGGCGAGCCCTTCATGGGCAACACGGGCCCGGCCCTGCGCGGCCGGACCTTCAGCGAGACCTACACCGGCACGCTGGGGCCCTCGATCCGCGTGGTCACCCCGCTGACGGACGACGGCCGCGTGGTCGGCATGGTCAGCGCCGGGATCACGGTCCGGGCGATCAGCGCACGCCTGGCCGAGCAGCTCACCGCGCTCGCCTGGGTCGCGGCCGCGGCCCTCGCCCTCGGCGGGGCGGGCACGTACATCGTCAACGCCCGGCTGCGCCGCCACACCCACGGCATGAACGCGGCCGAGCTCAGCCGGATGTACGACTACCACCAGGCGGCCCTGCACGGTGTGCGCGAGGGGCTGCTCATGCTCGACGGCCAGCGCAGGATCACCCTGATCAACGATGCGGGACGCGAGCTGCTGGGCCTGCGCGGCGCGGTGACCGGCACCGGCGTCGCCGACCTGGGGCTGCCCGCGCCGCTCACCGGGGCGCTGCTCGCCGACCGGCCCCGGGTCGACGAGGTGCACCTGACCGCCGAGCGGGTGCTCGTCGTCAACAGCTCGCCCGTCGCGGGAGGCGGCCGCCGGGGCACCGTGGTCACCTTGCGTGACCACACCGAACTCCAGGTGCTGGCAGGTGAGTTGGACCACGAGCGCGGATTCACCCAGGCCCTGCGGTCCCAGGCGCACGAGGCGGCGAACCGGCTGCACACGGTGGTTTCGCTCATCGAGCTCGGCCGGGCGGACGAGGCGGTGGAGTTCGCCACCGCGGAACTGGAGCTGGCGCAGGCCCTCACCGACGAGGTGGTCACCGCCGTCGGCGAGCCGGTGCTCGTGGCGCTGCTGCTCGGCAAGGCCGCCCAGGCGCACGAACGGGGGGTCGAGCTGGTGGTCACCCCCGACAGCACGGCCATCGACGGCGGGCCCGGCACCCCGCCGGCCCGGGACCTGGTCACCGTGGTCGGCAATCTCGTGGACAACGCCATGGACGCGCTCACCGGCGTCCCGGGCGGCCGGATCGCGGTCACCGTGCGCCGCGACGGCGAAGGACTGCTCCTGCGGGTGGCGGACAGCGGGCCCGGCCTCCCCGAAGGGGTGGACGTGTTCCGGCGGGGCTGGTCCGGCAAGGGCGAGGACCGCGGCCTGGGCCTGGCCCTCGTACGGCAGGTGGCGCAGCGCCACGGCGGCACCGCGGACGCCGCCCCGGGTCCGTCCGGCGGGGCCGAGTTCACCGTACGGCTGCCGGCGCCGGTGCGCCCCGCCGCGGCGGGTCCGGCGTGAGCGCGCAGGTGCGGGTCCTGATCGTCGAGGACGATCCGGTCGCCGCGGACGCGCACGCGCTCTACGTCGGCAGGGTCCCCGGATTCACCGCCGTCGGGACCGTGCACTCGCTCGCCGAGGCCACCCGGGCCCTGGAGCGGACCCGCGTCGACCTGCTGCTGCTCGACCTCACCCTGCCCGACGGGCACGGTCTGCGCTTCGCGCGCGGACTGCGGGCCGCCGGACACCCCGTCGACGTCATCGTGGTGACCTCGGCGCGGGACCTGGCCGTGGTCCGCGAGAGCGTCTCGCTGGGCGTGGTCCAGTACGTGCTGAAACCCTTCGCCTTCCCCACCCTGCGCGAACGGCTCCTGCGGTACGCCGAGTTCCGCGCGACGGCGGGCGAGGCGGCCGGCCAGGACGACGTGGACCGGGCGATGGCGGCCCTGCGCGCCCCTCGTCCGGCGCAGCTCCCCAAGGGGCTGAGCGCGCCGACCCTGGACCGGGTCGCCGCGCTGCTGAGGGCCGCCCCCGAGGGGCTGACGGCGGCGGGGGCGGCCGAGGCGGCCGGAATCTCGAGGATCACCGCCCGCCGCTACCTGGAGCACCTGGTGGACACCGGCCGCGCGGACCGCACCCCCCGCTACGGCCAGGTGGGCCGCCCCGAACTGCACTACCGCTGGCTGGCGGCGGCGACCGGCTCGGTGTCGAAGGTGTAGAACTTCCGGTGGTCCAGCAGGTCCGCCGGGGTCACGTCGTTCCACGGCCGCATCGTGTCGCGCAGGTCCACCACGTTGGGGGTGCCGGCCGCGGGAAGGTACGTGGACTGCGGGTGGCGGGCCTGCCAGTCCGCCCACAGTTTGTCCACGAAGGCGTGGTGCATCCAGAACACCGGGTCGTTGGGGGAGACCCCGGTGGCCATCTGGCCGCCGACCCACACGTGCACCCGGTTGTGCAGGTTGGCGCCCCGCCAGCCCTCCAGGTGGTTGCGGAAGCCGCTGGAGGAGCTGTTCCAGGGGGCCGCGTCGTACACCGGCATGGCGAGTACGGCGTCCACTTCCGCCTTGGTCGGCAGCTCGGCGACGCCCTGGCCGAGCGCCCGGCGCAGGTAGGCCCGCCCGTCGACCCGAACGGCTATGTTCCACTTGCCCGTCGCGTAGGCGAAGGGGCCGTCCAGGACCTGGCCGTCGCGGGCCCGGCCGGTGCCGCCGAGGAAGTCGGCGGCCCAGAGGGAGGCTCTGGGGGTGCGGTCGGTGGTCCAGTCCCAGTACGGGAGCGTGACGTTCGCGTCCACCTCCTGCAGAGCAGCCTCGAACTCGAGAAGAAACCGACGGTGCCAGGGCAGGAAGGACGGGGAGCGGTGGCCCACCCGGTCGCCCGAGTCGGTGTCGCTCATGATGAAGCCGTTGTGGGTGTGACGAAGCGGTCGTAGCGGCCGGTGCGCTTCAGCTCCAGCAGCGCGTTGGTGAAGGCGCGCCGCTCCTCGGGAGTGAGCGCGGCCTGGTTCTTGCGGACGGTCATGCCGTGCCTCCCGCGGGCGCGAACGGGGCGAGCACGGCGCCCTGCAGCTCGCGCACGGCGGCGCGGGCCAGCGAGGCCGGGTCGGGATACGTCTCGTAGTGGTTGACCACGCTGATCCAGCTGCCGTCGGCGTTGCGCATCACGTGCAGTTCGCGGCCGTCTATCCGGACGGTGGGCAGACCGGGGGAGTGGTGGCCGCCGTGGTGGCCGCCTCCCGTGCCGGGGGTTATCTGGATGCGTCGGCCCTTGTAGACCTCGTCGACCGTGCCGGCGGGGGTGGCGGCGGCCCGGGAATCGGTGGCGGCGGCGTGCGCGGTGGCGCCCGCCAGGCCGAGGACGGTGAGTGCGCCGGCAGTGGTGCCCAGGGCCTGCCTGCGGGTGATCTTGTTCATGACCGAAGAACTACCAGGGCAGTGACGGCAGTTGGCCATGTTCCGGACATCATCGGATAAGTTTGGTTTAGAACGAATTGCCGGATCTTCCGGTCCCGGCGGACTTCCGCGCCCAAGGCGGGAAGATCTGCGGTGATGATGCTACTCGACAGTAATTTCTTCGGTTCGACGGGGCGGCTATGGAGGGGATCACATCGCGGAGTCGGCCGGAAGCCGCGGCGTGACGTCGGAGGGATATGTCTGGTGCTCACCTATAGCCCCGTTATGGCTCTTCACAAGACGAAGGACGCGGACGCCCCCGACGCCGACTCGGACGTGTTCGCGTCCGTCCTGAGCGGCCAGGTCCTCCCCAAGCACCGGATGCCCGAAGACCACTCCTCCACCGAGGTCGTCTACCAACTCCTGCGCAACGAACTCCTCTTGGACGGCAACGCCGCGCAGAACCTGGCCACCTTCTGCACCACCTGGTCCGACGACGGCGTCCACCGCCTGATGAACGACTGCCTCGACAAGAACATGATCGACAAGGACGAGTACCCGCAGACCGCCGAGATCGAGGCCCGCTGCGTCAACATCCTGGCCGACCTGTGGAACGCCCCCGCCGGCACCACCGCGACCGGCTGCTCCACCACCGGCTCCAGCGAGGCCGCCATGCTCGGCGGACTCGCCCTCAAATGGCGCTGGCGAGCCCGCCGCCGGGCCGAGGGCCTCCCCGCGGACCGCCCCAACCTGGTCTGCGGCCCGGTCCAGGTCTGCTGGGAGAAGTTCGCCCGCTACTTCGACGTGGAACTGCGCCAGGTCCCCCTCGAACCGGGCGCCACCGGCCTGCGGCCCCACCAGCTCGCCGCGCACGTCGACGAGAACACCATCGGCGTCGTCGCCATCCTCGGCGTCACCTACACCTGCGACTACGAGCCCGTCGCCGAGATCGCCGCCGCACTCGACCGCATCCAGGCCGAGCACGGCTGGGACGTCCCCGTCCACGTGGACGCGGCGAGCGGCGGCTTCATCGCACCCTTCCTCCACCCCGACGTGGTCTGGGACTTCCGGCTTCCGCGCGTCGCCTCCGTCAACACCTCGGGTCACAAGTACGGCCTCGCGCCGCTGGGCGTCGGCTGGATCGTCTGGCGCACCGCCGACCTGCTCCCCGCGGACCTCGTCTTCGACGTGGACTACCTCGGCGGCGACATGCCGACCTTCGCCCTCAACTTCTCCCGCCCCGGCGGCGAAGTCGTCGCCCAGTACTACCTGTTCCTGCGCCTGGGCCGGGCCGGCTACCGCCGGGTGCAGCAAGCCTGCGCCGACACCGCCCAGTACCTGGCCGCCGAGATCGCCGGGATGGGCCCGTTCACCCTCCTCTACGACGGCCGCGGCGCCCTGCCCGCCGTCTCCTACACCCTCACCGACCCGGCCGGTGCGGGCTTCAGCCTCTACGACCTCTCCGACCGGCTGCGGATGCGCGGCTGGCAGGTGCCCTCGTACCCGCTGCCCGCCGACCGGGACGACACCGTCATCCAGCGGGTGCTCGTCCGGCACGGAGTGACCCGCGATCAGATCGCCCTGCTCGTCGACGACCTGCGCCGGGCCGTCGAGCACCTGGAGACCGCGCCCCCGCCCGCCGCGGCCGTCGAGCCGCGCTCCGGCTTCCATCACTGAGCCGGCTTCGCCGACCAGCGCATGCCGAGGGCGGTCAGGGCGGCCACCCGCTCCGGTGTGAGCGAGGCCGCGCGGGAACGCTGGTTGGCGATCCAGGCACCCAGCCGGTACTCCTGGTCCCCGTACCGCTCCACGTGCGTACGGGGCACCCGCAGGTGCTTCTCGCGCAGGCGGAACTGCTCGGCCGCCTCCAAGTGCTCCGCCCACGCCCGCGCGTGGCTGCGGCGCGGCCGCGGCCGCTCGGCCTCCGCAGCCCGCGTCACGCCCAGCGCGTGTTCCAGCAGCCAGCGCTGCGCCCACGACAGGCGCTCCCAGTTCAGCCGCTGCGTGCGCACCCAGCCGCCCAGGTCCTCGCCCTGCACCACCACCTCGCCGGGGGCGAGCGGGAGGCGGCCGCCCGCGTCCAGGTGGACCCGGGTCAGGTGGAAGGCGCGCTGCCAGGAGATCTCCCAGGCGGGGCACCAGGAGGCGTCCACCGCCTCCAGGGCCTCCCGGCGTTCCTGCGACAGCGCCCCGGGCCCCTCGCGGCGGGCCGCCGCCCGCTGGTTCTTCACCCAGATCCCGACCGGCGCGCCCCGCCACGTGGCGTCCGCCGGCGGCAGCAGGTGGCCGTGCTCCGCCGCCCAGCCGCGGGCCGCCGCCAGGCCCTCCTCGAAGGCCACGTCGAAGTGGCTCCACACCATGCCGAGTGCGTCGAGCGCCGCCACCCGCTCCCGGCCGAGCGCTCCGCGCCGGTAGGTGCGCCGGACGTCCGCGATCCACTGGCCGAGCGGGAACCGGGCCAGCCCCGCGGGCCACGCCCCGCCCTCCGCCGGCACCTTGAAGCCGAACGGCACCTTGAGGTCCCCGGCCGTGGCGGCATAGATCCGGGCGGCCTCGACCCCGCGCCGCCAGTGCGCGTGCTCCGGATGCAGCACGCGCAGCCGTACGAAGGCGGCCAGCTGCGCCGGGTCCCGGGGGGTGGAGAAGCTCAGCAGCCCTTGCGCCCCGGAGCCCGCCCCCGGGGCCGCGGTCCGGCTCGGCGCCTGCGGCTGGGCCAGCGCCTCCACGAGCCGCGAGTCGTGCGCACGCAGCGCCTCCAGCAGCCGCGCGAGGTCCCCGTACGCCCGCGAGGTGAGCATCGCCTCCGGTGTCTCACCCGGTTCCAGCAGGACGGGGACCACCAGGGAGGCGACCTTCCCCTCCCCGGGCCGGATCCGCAGCGCCCGCCCGACGGCCTGGACCAGGTCGGGCATGGATCCCCGTACGTCGGCCCAGTAGACGGAGTCGCACTCCTTGGTGTCGACGCCCTCGCCGAGCACCCGCACACTGCCGAGGAACGCCTTCTCCGCCACCCGGCCGTCCGCGAACGCGCCCAGCACCTGCCGCCGGTGGGCGGCGGAGTGCTGCCCCGAGAGCCAGTCCGCCCACACCGTGCGCGGATACGCCGGCTGCGAGCTGCTGTCGCGGTCGCCGGCGTCGGCGCTGAGCCGCAGCCGCTCCGCCACGGCCGGGAGCCCGGCCGCGAAGGCCTCCGCCTCCCTGGTCAGGTGGTGGAAGACGAGCGTGCGCCGGAACCCCTCCTGGGCCGCCGCCTTGACCAGCGCTGTCTGCAGGGCCGCCAGCCGGGCCCCGCGCACCGCGTCGGAGCGGCCGTCGCGGCCCAGCAGCACGGCCGCCCGGAACTGCGGATCGGTGACGTCCACGCACACCACGCGGTAGGGGGCGCAGATCCCGCGGTCGATGGCCTCCGAGAGGGTGAGCGTGTAGCAGCGCGCGCCGAACGGCCCCCGCGGATCGTCCTCCATGGACGCCACCAGCTCGCCGCGCCCTCGAACACCGCCCGCACCGCCCGCACCGCCGACACCGCGGGCACCGCCGGCACCGCCCGCACTGCCCGTACCGGCCGCGCCGCCTTGCCCGCCCGCCGGCCCCGCAGCCTCCTCGCCGTCCTGCCAGACGCGCGGCGTGGCCGTCAGGTAGAGCCGCCGCAGGGCGGGGATCCGCGCGTTGTCGTGCACCACGGCCCACGGTTTGCCGATCCGCCCCGAGGTCCGGTGCGCCTCGTCGACCACGATCAGGTCCCAGCCCGGGAGCCCGGCGAGATGGGCGCGCTCGATGGTGCCCAGGCCCAGCGAGGCGTACGTGGCGAACACCGTCACCCGGTCCGCGGAAGGCCCGCCCCAGCGGGCCAGTTCGGCCGGATCGGTGGTGGTCGCCACGCCCGCGTCCTCGGGGCGCAGGGAGCACACGGCCAGCGACCGCCCCGTGCGGCCGCCCTCCCGCCAGGCGGCGGCGGTCTGCACGAGCAGGTCCAGCGAGGGCACCAGCACCAGCACCCGTCCCGCCCGCAGCTCCTCCGCCGCACCGACGGCGACCAGGGACTTCCCCGAACCGGTGGCCATGATCACCTGGGTCCGCAGCCCGCGCTCGGGCACCCGGCCCCCGGGGGGCACCTCCAGCGCCCGCACGACTGCGTCGACGGCCTCGCGCTGGTGCGGACGGAGGTCCTTCTTCGCCATGTGTCCCGCTCCACCCGTGTGATCTGCCGGTTCCGCTCCAGCTACTATCCTGCCCCCCTTTTGACGCACCTTGGGCCCACCACCGCGGAACGCGCGTGTCACATCCGTCGCGGCCGCCCTGTCCCATGGGCGTGAACCCGTTCTTGATCGACTGGCGTCCGAATGCGACGGTGGGGCCCATGACCGACACGTTCGAGGAGAACCGCCGACTGCTCTTCGGCACCGCCTACCGGATGCTCGGCAGCGTCGCCGACGCCGAGGACATCGTGCAGGACGCCTGGCTCGCCTGGAACCGGACGGACCGGACGGCCGTCGCGCACCCCCAGGCCTATCTGGTGCGCACGGTCACCAACCTCAGCCTGAACCGGCTGACCTCGGCCCGGGCCGTCCGCGAGGCGTACGTCGGCCCGTGGCTCCCCGAGCCCCTCCTGACCTCGCCGGACGTCGCCGAGGAGGCCGAACTGGCCGACACCGTCTCGATGGCCGTCCTGGTCGTGCTGGAGACCCTGACCCCGGTCGAACGCGCGGTGTTCCTGCTCCGCGAGGTGTTCGGGTACGCGTACGCGGAGATCGCCGAGGTGGTCGGGAAATCGGAGGCCGCGGTCCGCCAGTCCGCGCACCGGGCCCGCGAGCACGTACGGGCCCGCCGTCCCCGGTTCACCGCGGACGCCTCCGAACAGCGTGAGATCGCCGAGAAGTTCCTCGCGGCCTGCGCGGGCGGGGACCTGGGCGAGGTGCTCGCGCTCCTCGCCCCCGACGTCGTCTCCTGGTCCGACGGCGGCGGCGTCGTCTCGGCCGCCCGCCGCCCCCTGCAGGGACCCGACCGCGTCGCCCGCTGGCTGCTGGGCGTCCTGGCCAAACCCGATGTCCGGGGGATGGAGATGCGCATCACCGAGATCAACGGCGAGCCCGGACTGCTGCTGGTCCTCGGCGGAGCGCACATCGGCGCGGTCACCTTCGAGGCGGCCGGAGGCCGGATCACCGCGCTGCGCTTCGTCGTCAACCCGCAGAAGCTGCGCGGCGTCCAGCCCTGAACCGCACCCGCGGGCGGACTACTTGCCTCCGAAGTACCACCCCGCGGCGGGCTACTTGGCCCCGAAGTTCTGCGTCCACCAGGGACCGCCCGCACCCTGGTGGATGCCGACGCCGATGTCCTTGAAGGAGCAGTTGAGGATGTTCGCGCGGTGGCCGGGGCTCTTCATCCAGGCGTCCATCACCGACTGGGCCGTCTGCTGGCCCTTCGCGATGTTCTCCCCGTACGTCGACCAGCGGTATCCGGCCGCGGTGGTCCGCTGGCCGGGGTCCGTTCCCTCGGGGCTGGTGTGCGAGAAGAAGTCCCGCTTCGCCATGTCGTCGGAGTGCCCCTGGGCGGCCGCCCGCAGCTGCGGGTCCTCCTTCAGCGGACCGCAGCCGGCCGCCGCCCGCTCGGAGTTGACCAGGGCCAGGACCTGGCCCGCCATGCCCGGCGGGGCGGGGGCTGGCGCCGGGGGCTTGGGGGCCGGGGAGCTGCTGCGGCTCGGCGCCGGGGTCGGGCTCGCGGCCGGGGTCGGCGAGGCCGAGGCGGACGGCGAGGGGGACGCGGAGGGCGAGGCCGGGGCGGAGACGGACGGCGAGGGCGGCTCCGAGGGGAGCGCGGACTCGGAGGCCGACAGCGCGGCCAGCGGGGCCGGGGCGGCGGTGTCGCCGGTCTTGGCGCCCTCGGAACCGGGGAGCGTGCCGAGGTACACGAGGCCGCCGCCGGCGACGCAGGCGGCGAGCACCGCTCCGCCTATCACCCGGCGGCGGTTCTGCCTGCGCCGGCGCGACGCGCCCCGGCCGCCGCCCGCCGTGGCCACCTCCGGGGCGAGGTGCGCCTGGGCCGCCGTGTCGGCGAAGCCCGCGTCGGCGAAGCCCGGGCCCGTGCCCGCACCGTCGGCGAAGGCCGCGGGGTCGAAGTCGTCCGGGCCGGCCGCGCGCACCCCTGCCAGCAGGGCCGCGGAGACGGGCACCAGGGCCAGCCCGGCCAGCAGTCCCTCCGCCGGCACCAGGCCGCTCCACAGGCCGGAGCAGCGTACGCACTCCCGCGCATGGCGGGCTATTCGCTTGCGCCACAACGCCGAGGGCCGGCCGTCCCAGCCCGCCACCAGCGTCCGCAGTTCCTCGCACCCCGGCTGGGCGTCCATGGCGCGCTCCACCACCCGGGCGGCCTCCAGCTGCGCCTTCATCCGCTGCACCCGTACGGCCGTGTGCTGCGGGGACAACTCCAGCGCGGTGGCCACCTCCGCCCGGGTGAGCTCGCCGGCGCACTCCAGCCACCACAAAGACAGCAGCGCCCGGTCGTCGGGCTCCAGCCAGCGCGTGGCGCGGGCCGTCTCGCGCCGCTGCCCCGCCAGGTTGAGGCGCACGACCGTCAGGTCGACGAAGTCGGCCCCCGGGTCGGCGACCTCGCCGGCCTCCTCCAGGGTGCTCTCGCCGTAACCGCTCTGCCGGGCCTGCCAGTACGCCCGTACGCGGTTCATCGCGATCGCGACCAGCCAGGAGCGGAAGCTCTCGTCCGCGCGCAGGGCGCCCAGCCCGTCGAGGGCCCGCAGCATGGTGTCCTGCACCACGTCGTCCACGTCGCAGGACCCGTTCAGGGCCCGGCCGACGATGTTGTAGACGAGCGGCAGATGGGTGCCGACGAGCTCGTCCTGCGCGCGGGGATCGCCCGAGCGGGCCGCTGCCACCAGCGCTGCCGTGTGCTGAGTGCTCATGTGATGTTCCCTGTCCGTACCGGCGGTCGATGATGCCCAATGCCTGGGAGACCGTCGAGAGGGGCCTCGATAACACTTATCCGGAAGTTGATGTCCCGGCATCCGCTGCGGGCGGCAGGGGTAGCGCCGCGCCGAGGCGTCGGTCCGGGCGAGCCGCCGCAGCGCAGCCAGCATCGCATCCCCCCGTACGGTGCCGACCACCACCCACTCCACCATGTCCTCCCGTTGCGTCCGGCGCGCGACGAAGACCAGGTCGGTGGCGGCGAACTCGCCCAGATGGACCAAGCAGTCCCCCTGCCGCGGCGCCTCGACCGCGCGGCAGGGGCGCCGCGGCGGACAACGCGCCCCGAGCCGCCGCGCGCTGAGAGACGGGGGCGCGGGCTCCGCTCACAGCAGCGGAGCCAGCGCCTCCGTCGCCGCGCGCAGGGCGGGCGCGCACGCCTCGATCTCCTCGCGGGAGACCAGGAAGGTGACGGTGGTGACGCTGACCCCGCCGACCGGCCGGCCGTCCGGGCCGAGGACCGCGGCGCCGATGCAGCGGATGGTCGCCTCGTTCTCCTCGTCGTCCAGCGCGAAGCCCCGTGCACGGATCTCGGCCAGCTGCGCGTACAGCGCCCGCGTGCTCGTGACCGTCCGCGGTGTCCGGGGCGGCAGCCCGGTGGTGGCGATCAGCTCCCGCACCTCCTCCTCGGGCAGGTGGGCCAGGATGCTCTTGCCGATCGCGGTGGTGTGCAGCGGCATGCGCATGCCGACCCGGGAGGCCGTCCGGAAGGGCTGCTCGCCCTCCAGCTTCCGGATGTAGGTGATCGACTCCCCGCTGTGCAGGGCGAGATGGACCGTCTGTCCGCCTGCGGCCCGCCGCAGCTCGTCCAGGATCCGCCCGATGCTCGCCGGCTCCCCGCCGCTGACCAGGGCGGACAGCCCGCGCAGCCGCGGTCCCACCGCGTACCGGCCGTCGTCTTCCCGGCGTACGAAGCCCTGCTCGGCCAGCGAGGCGAGGATCCGGAAGGTGCTGGACTTGGGCACGGAGGCCGCCGCCGTCACCTCGGCGAGCCGGTGCGGTCCGCCCGGCGCGGCCACCGCCTCCAGGATGCGCAGGGACTTCTCCAGCGACGACCCCGCGGCGGAGGCCCGCCCTGCGCGCGGTGCACCGCCGTCCCCGGGCTCCCGGGTCCGCTCCGTTGACACGACAACTCCCGGACTGTGTAGGGTCTAGACCACGGCGTTCCGCCCCACCATACGCCGTTCCGCTACGTGGAACGAACGGAGGGTCGCTTGTCCTGCCACCCGTACGCGGTGATAGCCGCCCAGCGCCTGCTGCCGGTGCTGCGCAGCGCCGGCGCCGACGAGGCCGTCCGGCAGACCGCCGCCCTGCTCGCCGCCGGGTGCCGCGCCGTCGAGCTGACCACCTCCACCCCCGGCTGGGCTGCCGCCGTCACCAGCACCGCCCGGCTCACCGACGCGCGCCGCCACCCCGCCCTCGTCGGCGTCGGCACCGTGACCACCGCCGAGCAGGCGCGGACCGCCCTGGACGCGGGGGCCGGCTTCCTGATCTCCCCTCACCCGGCCCCGGAGGTGCGCGCCGTCGCCGCGCGCCGCGGAGCCGTGTTCATCGAGGGCGGGTTCAGCCCGGGCGAGATCGCCTCCGCCGTCAGGGCCGGGGGCGCCGCCAAGGTCTTTCCCGCCCACGTGGGCGGTCCGGGCTTCATCCGCTCCCTCAAGGCCGTCCTTCCCGAGGGGCTGATCATCCCGACCGGGGGCATCCGGCCCGACGAGGTCCCGCAGTGGCTGGCCGCCGGGGCGGCCGCCGTCGGGATCGGCAGCGGGCTGCCCGGCGACCCGGCCGAACTCGCCGCCGTGTTCGCCGCACTGGCCGGTCCGTGCTGCGGTCGCGGCGACTGCACCGACCGGGAACCCCGGCCGTGACGGCGCGGGACATGAGCGGCCGGGGCGTGGGCGCGCAGTCCGCGACCGCGCGGTCGGTGAGGGGTCGGTCCGGGACCGCGCCGGCCGGGACCGCGTCGACGGGGACCGCGTCGACGGGGACCGCGCCGGCCGGGTCCGCGCCGGCCGTGGCCGCTCGGGACGGCGCGCCGTACGACGTCCTCGTGCTCGGTGAGGTGCTCGTCGAGATCCACGCGGGAGCCCCGCTGAACGAGGTCGCCGACGGCACCCCGGCCCGCATCTCCTACTCCGGGGACGCGCTGAACGCGGCGGCTGCCGCTGCCGCCGCGGGCGCCCGGACCGCCCTGCTCGCCGTCGTCGGCGACGACGAGCTCAGCACCCCGCTGCTGCGGCGCGCGGCCGAACTGGGCGTGGACGTCTCCCACGTACGCCCCGCCCCGCGGCCCAACGGCGCCTACCTGCTGTCCGCCGACACCGACGGCGACCGGGAGTTCGTGTACTGGCGCGCCCGCAGCGCCGGTTCCACGCTCGCACCCGCCCACGTCGAGTCCTGGCGCGGCCTGCTCACCGCCTCCACCGCGCTGATCACCAGCGGCATCACGGGCGCCCTGTCGCCGAGCAGCCGCGACGCGGTGCTGGCCGCCGCGCACCTGGTGCACGGCGCCGGCGGGCACCTCTCGTACGATCCCAACTTCCGCCCCCGGCTGACGGACCGCGGCCGGGCCCGGGACCTGCTCGCCCGGATTGCCCCGCTGACCGGGCTGCTCAAGACCTCCTGCCCGGCGGACGCCCTCGCGCTGGTGGACACCGACGACCCGGCCACCGCCGCCGCCCGCTGCCGCGCGCTGGGTGCCCGTGCGGTCGTCGTCACCGCGGGCGCCGGGCAGCTGCTGCTGGACGACGGCGCGGGCGCCCGGTACCAGCCGGTGCCCGTGAATCCGGCTCCGGCCGACGCGACCGGCGCGGGCGACTGCTTCACCGGGACCGCGACCGCCCGGCTGGCCCTCGGCGACGGGCTCGCGCAGGCGGTGACCTATGCCGCGGCGGCCGCCTCCCTGTCCGTGTCCGGCCGCGGGGGCACCGGGCGCGTCCCCGCCTTCGCGGAGACGGCGGCGCTGGCGGCGCGCTGCCGCCGGATCACAGGGCGTTGAGGACCGCGACCTCCTCGGCGGTCAGGCGCAGGGACCCGGCGGCGATGTTCTCCACGAGGTGGTCCGGGTTCCCCGTGCCCGGGATCGCCAGGACGTGCGGGCCGCGGCTCAGCGTCCACGCCAGGCGCAGCTGGGCCGCCGACACCCCGTGGGCCTCGGCCAGGGCGCGCACCTCGGGGCTGTCCTCGGCGGTCGCCCCCGCCTCCTTGCCGGCGCCGGCGATCGCGAAGAACGGTACGAAGGCGATGCCCTGCTGCCCGCACGCGTCCAGGAAGGCGTGGTCTTCGGCCGGGGACCCGATGCCGTACGGGTTCTGCACGCACACCACCGGCGCAATGGCGAGGGCCTCCGCGAGGTGGTCGGGGCGGGCGTTGGAGATGCCCAGGTGCCGGATCAGGCCGGCCGTGCGGAGCTCGGCGAGCGCCCCGAAGTGCTCGGCGACCGACCCGGTCGTCTCCCGGCGGGGGACGCGCAGGTTGACCACGTCGAGGTGGTCCCGGCCCAGCTGGCGGAGGTTCTCCTCCACCTGCCCCCGCAACTGCCCGGGCTCGGCCCACCACCACTGCCCGGCGGCGTCGCGGCCCGGCCCGACCTTGGTGGTGATCACGAGGTCGTCGCCGTACGGGGCCAGGGCCCGGTTGATCAGCTCGTTGGCGGAGCGCAGCGGGGAGAAGTAGAAGGCGGCGGTGTCGATGTGGTTCACGCCGAGCTCCACGGCGCGGCGGAGCACTCCGGTCACCCGCTCGCGGTCGCTGGGGGAGCCGTCCGCGAGGTGGGTGAGCCGCATGGCGCCGAAGCCGAGCCGGTTCACGGTCAGGTCGCCCAGCCGCCAGGTTCCGGCCGTGGCCGCAGTGATCGTTTCTGTCATGCGCAGACCGTAGCGGGCTCGTCGACCCATCCGGCGGCCAGGACCAGCCGGGAGGTGCGGTGCACGGCCAGGAAGCCGAAGGGCCGGTCGAAGCGGACCTCTGCCCGGCGGACCCGGTACCTCATGCGCGGCGGGGCGCACCCTGCCGCCGCCGCGACGGCGGTGACGGCCGCGGCCTCGAAACCCTCGGCGCCGAAGCGGGCGATGGCCGTCTGCCGGGCCGATCCGACGGCCAGCGGGTCGGCGCTGACACCGGGGAAGTGGCCGTGGCTCGCGTCGCATGCGGTTTCCAGCCCGAACAGCCGTGCCTGGGCCAGGAGGTCGTGCTCCGCACGGACGTCGAACGCGACGGTCCAGACAGTCAGCCGGGGGTGGGGGGAGGCGGCCGGCACGGTGGCGACGGACAGCCCCGGACCGGGGTTCCCCTCGGGGAGCAGGTCGGCGCCCGTGGACGGGAGGGCCCTGGTGACGGCGTCGATCGCGGCGGCGAGGGTCTGGCCGGCCGGCGCCCCGGGCTCGCCCAGCACGAGGTGGACGTCGACCCCGGTGTTTCCGACCACCTCCAGCAGGGTGACCGGACCGGCCGGGCCGTGCGCCACCCGGACCCGGTCGAGGAGGGAGGTGCTGCGGACCAGCAGGGGCAGGAGCCGATCGGCCCACGGTCCCTCGTCGACGCCGCCGGGTATCTCTCGGAACGGACGGATCCACTTCAGCCGCAGCGCGAGCGCGGAGGCCAGGACGAGCCGGGTGTCCTCCTGGAGGGTCACCGGCATGCGCTCGATCAGGCCGCCGGTGCGCTCCGACGCCCACGCGTCCAGGACCTTGGCGTCGGCCCCCGCGTCACCCTTCAGCGTCCCCCGGGCCCCGGCCGGCAGCTTCGCCGACCAGGCCTCCTGCAGCGGGAGGTCGTCCCGGGCCCAGAGCCCGGTCGCCGCCCGAAGGCCTCGTACCCCCGCCAGCACGTCCAGCAACTCCCGTGCGGCTGCGGCCGCGGCCCCTGCGGGTACGCCCAGTGCCTGCGCCAGTTCCCCGCGGGCAGCGCCGTCGGCGCCGTCCGCCAGCAGGGCGAGCAGCGGCCAGACCCCGGCCGCGGTGAACACCGTGCCTCGGTCCCGGGAAGGGTCCCCGGCGGGGGGTTGCACGGCAGCCCAGCGCCGGGAGAGGCGGTTGACCGCCCGTACCGTCGAGTTCGTCATGCGCGGGAGCGTACGGGGTGGGACGCCGCCGGGCCGGATCATTTTCCGCGGCCCGGCGGCGCCGGTCGGTGGCCCCGCGGACCGGTTCAGCGGCCGCGCAGGCCCGAGTCCACGGCCGTCATCAGCTCGCCGTCGGCGGTGTCCGCGTCGAGCGACCAGAACATGGCGCCGCCGAGGCCGTGTTCGCGGATGTAGCCGGCCTTGGTGCGCAGCACCTGCGGGTCGTCGTACGTCCACAGGGTGGTGCCGTCGAAGAGCCAGGCGTGCCCGCCGCGCCGGTCCCGGTGGACCCGGTAGGTCCCGGAACCGGCCAGCTCCTTCAGCGCCTTGTAGTCCTCGTACCCGGCAGCCCAGGTGGCCGGCGCCGGTCCGGCAGCGGGCTGTCCCATGCCGTCCCCGCCGCCGCTGACGCCCGTCCAGCCCTGTCCGTAGAAGGGCATGCCCATCACCAGTTTGTGCGCGGGCGCGCCGCGCCGCCGCCAGGCGTCGACCGTGCCGTCCACGCTGAAGTCGCCCCGGGCGTAGAGCGCGGACTGCTGGGCCGTCGTGGATTCACCGGAGACGTGGAAGTCGTAGCCCTGGAGGGTCACGAAGTCGAGGTCGCGCATGATCCGGCGGACGTCGAAGCCCGCGTCGATCTTGGCGGGTGCGGTCGGGACGAAGGCCGTCAGCTCGTACGGGGACTTCCTCCCCTGGCCGCGCGCGTACGCGTCGAGCTGCGTGCGGAACTCCTTGACCAGCTCGGCGAAGTTGCGCTTGTCCTCGGGCCGGAACTTCGTGTCCGTGTCACCCGCGGAGCCCGGCCACTCCCAGTCGAGGTCGATGCCGTCGAACACCCCGGCAGCCGCGCCCGCGCCACCGCGGGTACCGTCCTGCGGCAGGTTGCCCTTGATGTAGAGGTCGATGCACGACTCGACGAACGCCTTGCGGGAGGCGGGGGTCAGCGCGGCGTCCGAGAAGTGCGTGGACCAGCTCCAACCGCCCAGCGAAATCAGCACCTTGAGGCCCGGGTGCTTCGCCTTGAGCTCGCGGAGCTGGTTGAAGTTGCCGGCGAGCGGCTGCTCCCGGGTGTCGGCGACGCCGTCCACGGAGTCCTCGGCCCCGAGCGGGCGGACGTAGTCGGCCCAGGCGTCGGCCTCGCCGGGCACGTTCCCGGTGAAGCACGTGCCCTCGGCGCTGACGTTGCCGAAGGCGTAGTTGATGTGGGTCAGCTTGCCCGCCGAGCCGTTCTTCTCCAGGTCCTGGACCTGGAAGTCCCGTCCGTAGACGCCCCATTGGGTGAAGTAGCCGACCTTCTTGTACGAGCGGTGGTGGCCGCCCGCCGCTTCGTCCTGCGAGGCCCCGGCGGCGGGTGCGAAGGCGGTCAGCAGGGAGAGGGAACAGGCGGCGACGGCCAGCCTGCCGAGCATGCTGCGGCGCATGGGCTTCCTTTGCGGATGCGGGAGCGGGGCGTGAGCGCGTGCGCGGTGCATGCCGGAAACTATTGGTCTGGACCAGGGTGGTCAAGGGGGTGGCGAAAACTCGCGCGCCGGAGGGCGGCCCGGGGAGTGCCACAGGAGTGCCGCAGGACATCCGCGGAGAGCTGCGGGAGGGCTGGAGGCGAGCCGTGGGAAGGCTGGGGGTGAGCTGGAGGCGAGCTACGGGAGAGCTGGGGGTGGGCTGGAGGACAGCTACGGGAGAGCTGGGGAGGGCTGGAGGCGAGCTACGGGACGGCTGGCGGAGTGCTAGGAAAGGCTCCATTGGCCCACGTCGTCGGCCAGGCCGCCGTTCAGGGCGAACTGGACGGCCGCGGCCACGGCGTCCTGCGGGAGCCGGAAGGTGACGAAGCCCTCGGCCGAGCCGCCGGGGTCCAGGGTGACGGTGTCGGGGAAGGAGGCCCCGGCCGCCGTCGGGTTGTTGAGGCCGGAGAACCGCTTCCCGGCGGTGTCCAGCAGGTGGGCGGCCGGTGCGGGGGAGTCCTTGTAGACAGCGGTCCCGGTGTTCTCCAGGCGGAACCGGACGGCCAGCAGCCGGGTCGAGGCGTCGGGCGCCGGGCCCTGCGGATCGGCCGGGGTCGCGGGGTCCACCACCCGGACCAGGGTGACGTCGAGCCGCTGACCCGGCTCGTTCCCGGCGAGGGAGACGGTCTCGTCTCCCGGCCCGCCCGGGGCGGCACCCAGCAGCGCCGGGCCGAGGAGCGCGAGCGCGGCCAGCGCCCCGCGCAGGCGGCGCCGGGGCATGGGGGTGCCTGCCGGTCCACCGATCACCCTCTCCACGATCCTCCCCGCTCGAGGCTCCCGCCACCCGGGAATTCGGTGGATCGCCGGGCCGCGCCGTGACAGGGTCGGTTCCAGCCAAGGGGCGTAGCTCAGCCGGCCAGAGCAACGGTCTCCAAAACCGTCGGTCGCAGGTTCGAATCCTGCCGCCCCTGCCACCCGCGCGCGCCGCGTACGCGGCGCTGCGTCGGGCCGGATCCCCCGCGTGGGTCCGGCCCGACGGCACGTCAGGAGATCACCTCTGGCAGACTTGGCCGCGTTACCCAGGCGGTGCAGGACAGGAAACCGGTGCGATTCCGGTGCGGTCCCGCCACTGTGACCGGCCTCCCCGCGGGGAGGCCGGGAGTCAGACACTGACGCACCGCCTCCGCTCGCTCTTTCACGTCGACCAGGGGACGCGGATCCCCCGGAGAGGCCTTGCCATGTCGCGTCACCGCGCCCGCGCCGTCCTGCGCGCCCTCACGCCCCTCGCATTCCTGATACCCCTGGCCGCCTGCGCCGGCTCCCCCGCCGAACGGCAGGCCGAGGCCGCGGGGCTGTCGGCCGGGGCGCCCGGCTTCCCGTACACCGTCACCAACTGCGGTGTGAGCAGCACCTACCAGGCCCCGCCGCGGCGAGCCGTGACCATGAACCAGCACGCCACCGAGGTGCTGCTCGCCCTCGGCCTGGAGGACCGGATCGCCGGCACGGCCTACCTCGACGACGCCGTGCTGCCCGCCTACCGGCCCGCCTACGACAAGCTCAAGGTGCTGGCCGAGGAGTACCCCTCCAAGGAGGTCCTGCTCGGCGCCAACCCCGACTTCGTCTACGGCGGCTACTCCAGCGCCTTCGACAAGGGGCAGGGCCGCGACCGCGAAGGGCTGGCCAAGGCCGGTATCGCCACCCGGCTGAACGTGGAGAACTGCGCCGCAGGGCCGGTCGGCATCGACCAGCTCAAGACCGAGATCACCGAGGTGGCACAGACCTTCGGCGTGCCCGAGCGCGGCGCGCAGCTCGTCGAGGACGAGCAGCGGCGCATCGACACGGTGACCGCCAGGGTGAAGGACGAGCCCCGGCCGTCCGTCTTCGTCTACGACTCCGGAGAAGCCTCCGCCTTCACCGCCGGGGGCAGCGGCATCGGCAACCAGATCGTCTCGCTCTCCGGCGGGACGAACGTCTTCGCCGACCTCGAGGACACCTTCGGCGACGTGTCGTGGGAGAAGGTCATCGAGCGCAAGCCCGAGGTCGTCCTCATCTACGACTACGGCAGCACCACCGTCGAAGCCAAGAAGCAGCGCCTGTTGAACGACCCGGCGCTCGCCCAGGTTCCCGCCATCAAGAACCAGCGGTTCGTCGTGCTCCCGCTCTCCTCGGCCGTCCTCGGCGTGCGCGTCGCCGACGCCGTCGAGTCCCTGGGCCGCCAACTGCACCCCGACGCCGCGTGAGGCGGCACCGGACCCCGGCCGTCGTCGTCCTCCTCACCGCCCTGCTGGCGGCGTCCGCCGTGGCAGGGCTGGCCCTGGGGCCGGTCCGGATCGCGCCCGGCCAGGTCCTCGACATCGTGCTCGGCCGCCTGACGGGCGAGGAGCGCACCGGGGCCTTCGCCTCCATCGTGTGGGACGTCCGGATGCCCAGGGTCCTCCTCGGGGCCGTCGTCGGCGCCGGGCTCGCCGTCGCGGGCACCGTGCTCCAGGCCCTCGTACGCAACCAGCTCGCCGACCCGTTCCTGCTCGGAGCCTCGTCCGGGGCCTCCGCGGGGGCCGTCCTCGTGATCGTCTTCGGTGCGGGCGGCGGCGTCGCGGGCATGGCGGGCCTCGCGGGTCTCGCGGGCCGGCTGGGCGTGCCGTTCGCCGCGTTCGCCGGCTCGCTGGGTGCGCTCGTCGCCGTCTACGCGATGGCCCGGCGCGGGGGAGTGATGACCACCGGACGGCTGATCCTCGCCGGGGTCGCCGTCCAGTACGTCCTGTCCGCCCTCACCAGCCTCGTCCTGGTGCTCGCCGCGCACCCCGACCAGGTCCGCTCCGTCCTGTTCTGGACGCTCGGCGGCCTCGGCGGGGCGCGCTGGGAGGAACTGGCCCTGCCCGCCGTCGCACTGCTCGTCGGCACCGTGCTGCTCATCGCCCTCGCCCGGCCGCTCGACCTGCTGCTCGCGGGCGAGGAGGGTGCGCACACCCTCGGCCTGGACACCGGGCGCTTCCGGGCCGCCGTCTTCGTCCTCACCTCGCTCGTCATCGGCGTGCTCGTGGCCTACAGCGGGGCGATCGGGTTCGTCGGCCTGATGATTCCGCACGCCGCCCGGATGGTCGTCGGCGCCGGGCACCGGGCGCTGCTGCCGGTGGCCGCGCTCGGCGGGGCGGTGTTCCTGATGCTGGCCGACCTCGTCGCCCGTACGGCCGCGGCGCCCGAGGAGATCCCGGTCGGCGTGGTCACGGCCCTCGTCGGCGGGCCGTTCTTCCTGTGGATGCTGCGGCGCTCCACTCGGACCGAGGGGATGACCGGATGACCGGGACCGCGCGGCAGGAGCAGGCGGAGGGGCAGGGGCAGGCGCAGGCCCAGGGGCAGGCGCAGGCCCAGGCCCAGGCCCAGCCGCAGGCCCGGGCGCTGGAACTCGCCGTCGAGGGCGTGCGGTACGAAACCGAAGGGCACACGCTGCTGCACGGTGTCGACCTCACCGCCCGCCCCGGCGAGACGGTCGGCGTGGTCGGCCCCAACGGCAGCGGCAAGACCACCCTGCTGCGCTGTGTGTACGGCACCCTGCGGCCCACCGCCGGCCGGGTCCTGCTGGACGGCGCCGACGCGGCCGCGCTCACGGTCAAGGACCGGGCGCGGCGCGTGGCGGTCGTGCCGCAGGACGCGAGCGGCACCTTCGGGCTGACCGTCCGTGAGGTCGTCGCCATGGGGCGCAGCCCGCACAAGCGGTTCTGGGAACAGGACGGTCCGGACGACGTCCGTCGGGTGGCCCGGGCGCTGCGGACGGTGGGCGCGGGCGCTTTCGCCGCCCGCCGCTTCGACGAGCTGTCCGGCGGCGAACGCCAGCGCGCGCTGGTGGCCCGCGCCCTGGTCCAGGACCCAGGCCTGCTCGCCCTCGACGAACCGACCAACCACCTGGACATCCGCTACCAGCTGGAGATCCTCGGCCTGGTGCGCGCCCTGCCCGCCACCGCCCTGCTGGTCCTGCACGACCTCAACCTCGCCGCCGCCTTCTGCGACCGGCTGTACGTGCTGGACGGCGGCCGGGTGGTGGCCTCGGGAACGCCCGCCGCGGTCCTGACCGAGGAACTGCTGGCCGAGGTGTACGGGGTGCGCACCCGCATCGGCGTCCACCCCGACACGGGCACGCCGAACATCGTCTACCTCCCCGCGTACGGGGAGCAGCGCACGGGAACACCCTGACGCAGGGGCCGCGGCGGATGGCTCGGCCTGCCGCCCGGCCCCCGCCCGGCCGTGCCGGAGCTACGAGGCCCCGTCCTCCTGGTACCCGTACGGGCGGGTGATGATCTCCATCCCGTGCCCGGCCGGGTCCGTGAAGTAGACGCCCCGGCCCCCGTCGTTGTGGTTGATCTCGCCGGGGTGCTTCCCGTGCGGGTCGGCCCAGTACGCGATCCCCGCCGACCGGATCTTCTCGAAGGCCGCGTCGAACTCCTCCTCGGAGAGGAGGAACGCGTAGTGCTGCGGGGTGATGGACGCGGCGGGGACGGTGGCGAAGTCCAGGGTGACGCCGTTGGCCGTCTCGACCGGAACGAAGGGGCCCCACTCGGTCCCGACCCGCAGGCCGAGGACGTGCGCCAGGAATGCGGCGGACTCCCGGTTGTCACGGGAGTGGATGATCGTGTGGTTCAGTGCGACTGACATGGGTGAATGCCTCCGAAAGGCACTTCGCGGCGACCTCCATGCCTCACCCGGCCGGTGACCGGCACGCGATGCCGCGATCACGATCCTAAGCAGCCGTTCCGGGCGAAGTCCACCGGATTGCCGCCGACGGCCGCTCCCTCACGATCTCCCGTACACCGCCGCGAGGTTGTCCTGCGCGGGGTGCGTACGGCCCGCAGGCCCCGCCGCGAACACCCGGAGCAGGTTCTCCGTCACGCGGGTGGTCAGCGCCCCGGACCGCGCGTCCAGGCCGTGGTTCGCGCCGCTGCTGCCGTCGCCCGACGCGTCCAGTGCCTCCACCCAGCGCATCGTGCCGGTCGCGAACACCCCCGCCCCGCTCGCCGCTGTGTAGTACGCCGTGTCCTGATGGCTGGGCCGGCCCTCGCACACCACGGGGGAGTGGGCCAGGATCTCGATCGGGCGGGGCGTCGGGAAGCCGGTGTCGACCTTGTCGTACTCCACGCCCACCAGGTGCTCGAAGCGGTCGCCGGCCTTGACGCCGGTGCCCTCGAACAGCCAGTGGCCGGGGTGGGTCACCACGTACGGGGCGTCCACCGGGTAGCCGTCGTAGATCACGCCCAGCAGCGAGCTCTCCGGATCCGCACCGGGCGCCGAGCGGAAGTCCACGGTGGCCGGGTGCCCGCGCTTGAAGCCGGGATCCTGCGCGTAGGACGACTTGTAGCAGACCAGCGTGCGGTCCGGGCCCAGGTCGGAGGCCTCGAGCCGGATCCGGCGGAAGCAGCAGTTCGCGCCCAGCACCGCGATGTTGGTGCCCGCGTCGCGGGCGGCCGTGACGTGGGCCCGCTGCTCGGGCGACCAGTACTCGTCGTGCCCGAGCGAGAGCACCGCCGAGGCCCCTTCGAGCAGCCGCTTCTCCCGGGCCACATCGGTGGTCGTCGCGTACGCCAGGGGTATGCCGAGCCGTTCGGCGAGCGCGATCAGCGGGGCTTCGTAGACCAGGAACAGGCCCGCGCCGTCGTCGTACTCGTAGGGCCGGTCGAAGCTCACCGCGAGGGAGCGCGTCGCGTAGCTGCCGCCCGGGCCGTCGTAGCTGCCGTAGCCGCCCCACCGGTTGTAGGCCTGCCAGGTCGCCACCGCGTTGACCACGACCGTACGGCCCGCCGTCGCCGCCGAGCGGACGGTGACGGGCACGAACCGCTGGCCCTCCCCGCCCACGGCGTCGAGCCGCAGCAGGTAGCAGCCCTCGGGCCAGTCCTTGGTGTCGACCGTCGCCGTCCGGGCCCACCGGGTGCGGACCATCCGGGTCCCGGAGTCCACCGGGTGCTCGGGCTGCCGCACGCCGGGCAGTGCCTCGGAGCGCCATACCAGGCGGGCACGGGCTCCGCCGTACCAGCCCATCCGGTAGGCGGACACGGCGAAGCGGGGCGCAGTGGTGGACACGTGCAGCCCGAAGGACTCCCCGGGCAGGACGCTGACCCGGTCCGCGAAGCCCTCGATGGCACGGGCCGGGCCGGCCTTGGTCACGGGCCAGTCGGCGTGGCCCGGACGGGCGTTCTCGGCCCGGACGTCGAAGGCCGCGCCCCCAGGCGACGGCGCTGCGCCCGCCGCCGGTGCCCCGCCGGCCGCCGGGTCCCCCTCCTGTCCGCCCGCGCCGCCGCCGTCGCCGCCCGCGCAGCCGGCCGCCGCCCCGAGCCCGGCCACCGTGGCCGCCCCCGTCGCGAGCGCGAGGAACCGCCGCCTGCCTGCGCCTTCGCCGTCCCCGGCTATGTGCTCCTGATCCATGGAGGGCACGTTATGTCACCGTTCGAACCCTCCTCCCACCGCCCTCCCACCGCCCTGCCCGTGCCCGCAGCGCCCGCAGCGCCTAGGCTGAGCCGCCTGTCCTGTCCGTACCAACCGCCCCAGGGGGAAGGCGATATGACGTACAGCGGTGTCCACGACCTCGGCGCGGTCCGGCAGCTGTGGCAGCTGCTGGAGCCCGTCCATGCGATCGTCTACTTCGCACCCGAGTGCTACGAGGAGGCCGCGGCCCTCGGCTACGCCCCGGACGAGCGGTGGCCGATGTACTTCGCCTTCCGGGCGGCCCCGCTCGGCCCGGCCGGAGCGGATCTCGTGAGCGCCCTCTTCTACTCCTTCAGCCCGCGCATGGTGCGGCGCTACGTCGACCGGTCCTGGCGCACCGCCCCCGCGGACCGGGTCCTGGCGGCCCGCGCCACCGCTGCCAGGCGCGCCCTGCAGGCCCTGCTGGGCGAGCGCACGGCCTCCCCCGAGCTGGCCGAAGCGGCGCACCTGGTACGCCGTGCCGCGCAGGCCGCCGGCACCGCGGGACGCCCGCTGGCCGCGGCCAACGCGGCCCTGCCCTGGCCCGAGGAGCCGCACGCCGTGCTGTGGCAGGCCGCCACCATCCTGCGCGAACACCGGGGCGACGGGCACCTCGTCGCCCTCCAGGCCCACCACCTCGACCCGGTCGAGTCCCTGGTGCTGCACTCCGGCGCCGGAGCCGCCCCGGCCGAAGCCTTCCAGAACCGCGAGTGGACGGCGGACGAGTGGAACGCGGCCCGCGCCCGCCTCGCCGCACAGGGCCTGCTGGCCGAGGACGGCACGGCCACCCCGGCGGGCCTGGCCCTGCGCACCGCAGTGGAGAAGCTCACCGACCAGCTCGCCGCCGCCCCGTGGGACGCGCTGAGCCCCCAGGAGACGGCCCGGCTCGCCGAGCTGCTCCTCCCGCCGGTCCTCGACATCGTCGGAGCCGGGCTCCTCCCGGCCCAGGGCACCCTGGGCATCGGGATGAAGTACGACTACGCCAGCTGACCCGTCCCGGCCGCCGCATCCTTCAGCCGACGTGCCGGCGGTAGCGGTCGACCACCTCCCTCAGGACCTCCGCGCCGTCGCGGGCCCACAGGCCCGGGCTGAAGATCTCCACCTCCACCGCGCCCCCGTAGCCGGCCGCGTCGGCCAGCTCGCGAAAGCCCCGCAGATCGATGGAGCCGTCGCCGAGCTGGCCGCGCCCGAGCAGCACGCCTTCGGGGAGCGGTGTCACCCAGTCGGCCACCTGGACGGACGCGATGCGCCCGCCCCGGCCCGCCCGCAGCAGCTCGGCGGGCAGGCGCTCGTCCCACCACAGGTGGTAGGAGTCGGCCACCACTCCCACCTCCTCCGCGGGGAACTGCTCGGCCAGGTCCAGCGCCTGGCCGAGGGTGGACACCACGCAGCGGTCCGAGGCGAACATCGGATGCAGCGGCTCGATCCCCAGCCGTATCCCGTGCGAGGCGGCCCACGGCGCCAGCTCGCCGAGTATCCCAGCGATCCGCCCGCGCGCCCCCACCAGATCGCGGTCGCCCGGCGGCAGCCCGCCCGAGACCAGGACCAGTGTGTCCGCGCCCAGTTCGGCCGCCTCCTCCACGGCCCGGCGGTTGTCGTCGAGCGCGGCCGCCCGCCCGCCCGGGTCGGCGGCCGTGAAGAACCCGCCCCGGCACAACGAGCTGACGCCCAGCCCCGCACCGGCGACCAGTCTCGCCGTCTCGCGCACCCCGAACGTCCGGACCGGATCGCGCCACAGCCCGACCGCCCCCACCCCCGCGGCCGTGCACCCCTCCACCAGCTCGGGCAGCGACCACTGGCGGATCGTCTCCTGGTTGACGCTGAGCCGCGGCGGCGCCGGCGGCGGCCTCACGACGCCACCCCGTGCAGCGCGAGCAGTCCGCGCATCCGGTCCTCGGCACGCTCGGGATCCGGGAACAGCCCCAGCCCGTCCGCCAGTTCGTAGGCGGTCGCCAGATGGGCCAGGGGACGCGCCGACTCCAGCCCGCCGACCATCGTGAACCGCTTCTGGTACCCGGCCAGCCAGGCCAGCAGGACCACCCCGGTCTTGTAGAAGCGGGTCGGAGGGGCGAAGAGATGCCGCGCCAGCGGGACCGTCGGATCCAGCAGCTCCCGGAAGCCCGCGGCATCGTCCCGGTCCAGGGCCAGGGCCGCCCGCGCCGCTATCGGGGCGATCGGGTCGAAGACGCCCAGCAGCGCGTCGCTGGCCAGCTCCCCGTCCCCCGCTATCAGTTCCGGATAGTGGTAGTCGTCTCCGGTGTAGCAGCGCACGCCGGCCGGCAGCCGGCGGCGGATGTCCACCTCCCGCTCCGCGTCCAGCAGCGAGACCTTGATCCCGTCCACCTTCTCCGGCCGGTCGGCGATGATCTTCAGGAAGACCTCCGTCGCCTCTTCGAGGCCGTGATGGCCCCAGTAGCCGGCCAGGGCCGGGTCGAACATCGGCCCCAGCCAGTGCAGTACGACAGGCCGCGCGCTCTGCCGGAGCAGGCCCCCGTACACCTCCAGGTAGTCCTCGGGGCCGTGAGCCGCAGCGGCCAGCGCGCGCGAGGCCATCAGGACGGCGCCCGCCCCGCACGCTTCGACGTGCGCGAGCTGTTCCTCGTACGCCGCGGTGATCGCCGCCAGTGAATGTGCCCGGTCCGGGGCGAGTTGGTCGGTGCCCGCCCCGCAGACGATCCGGCCTCCGACGCCCCGGGCCTCCGCCGCCGAGCGCCGGATCAGCTCCGCTGCCGTCGGCCAGTCCAGGCCCATTCCGCGCTGCGCCGTGTCCATGGCCTCGGCGACCCCGAGACCCTGGGCCCACAACCGGTGCCGGAAGGCCAGGGTCGCCCCCCAGTCCACCCCCGGCCCCGGCGCGCCCGGCGCGGCCCGCGGATCGGCGACCACGTGCGCGGCCGCATAGAACCGCCGGCTGCGGGGCGGGCCGCAGCGGAGCAGTGCGCAGGGATCGGTGTTCGGCCGGTGCAGGCGGTACCCGCCGTCCGCCGAGGGGAGCCGGATGCTCACAGGACCACCTCCGGCACCGGCAGCCGACGGCCCTGCGCCGAAGAGCGCAGGCCGAGTTCGGCGAGCTGCACTCCGCGCGCCCCGGCCAGCAGGTCCCACCTCCAGGGTTCGTCGAGGACGACATGCCGCAGGAAGAGCTCCCACTGGGCCTTGAAGCCGTTGTCGGCGGGGGCGTTGTCCGGCACCTCCTGCCACTGGGACCGGAACGGCTCGGTCTGCGGCAGATCCGGGTTCCACACGGGCTTCGGCGTCACCCCGCGGTGCTGGACGCGGCAGCTGCGCAGCCCGGCGACGGCCGACCCGTGCGTACCGTCCACCTGGAACTCCACCAGCTCGTCGCGGTGCACGCGCACCGCCCACGAGGAGTTGATCTGGGCGACCGCGCCGCCCTCCAGCTCGAAGATCCCGTACGCCGCGTCGTCGGCCGTGGCCTCGAACGGTTTGCCGTCCTCGTCCCATCTGCGTCCTATGTGCGTCCGGGTGAGGGCCTGCACCGAGCGGACCTTGCCGAACAGCTCGTGCAGCAGGTACTCCCAGTGCGGGAACATGTCGGCGACGATGCCCCCGCCGTCCTGCGCGCGGTAGTTCCACGAGGGCCGCTGGGCGGGCTGCCAGTCACCCTCGAAGACCCAGTACCCGAACTCCCCGCGCACGGAGAGGATCTCGCCGAAGAAGCCGCCCTCGATCAGCCGCCGCAGCTTCAGCAGCCCGGACAGGAACAGCTTGTCCTGCACCACGCCGTGCTTGATCCCGGCCGCCGCGGCCAGCCGCGCCAGCTCGAGCGAGGACTCGAAGGTCAGGGCGGTCGGCTTCTCGCAGTAGACGTGCTTGCCGGCCGCTATGGCCTGCCGGACCGCAGCCTCGCGGGCGCTGGTGACCTGGGCGTCGAAGTAGATCTCCACCTCGGGATCGGCCAGCACCGCCCCCAGTTCGGTGGCCACGTGCTCCAGGCCGTGCCGCTCGGCGATCTCCCGAAGGGCCGGCTCCCGGCGCCCGACCAGCACCGGCTCCGGCCACAGCACGGTGCCGTCTCCCAGCGGAAGTCCGCCCTGCTCACGCAGGGCGAGCAGCGACCTGACCAGGTGCTGGCGGTACCCCATGCGCCCCGTCACGCCGTTCATGGCGATCTTGATGGTCCTGCGGTCCACGGTGTCCTCCCCGTCCGTGAAGAGCGAAAGAAAGCATAGAAAGCGCTTTCACTCGGATCAGGCTAGAGCCGCCGACATCGCCAGAGCAAGACACGAACGAGTGATAGAAAGCGCTTGCCCAATCGGGACTATGGAGATCGACGCACCGAATGAGACGATGACCCGGGAAAGCCCGGGAACAGCCCGGGAACAGTGGGAAGGGAGGTGGTGCGGCATGGCGGTGACCCTGGCCGAGGTCGCGGCGCGCGCAGGGGTGTCGCCGGCGACGGTCTCGCGCGTGCTCAACGGCGGATACCCGGTGGCCGGCGGCACCCGCACCCGCGTGGAGCAGGCCGTCGAAGAGCTCGGCTACATCGCCAACGGGCCCGCCCGCGCGCTCGCGGCCGCCACCTCCGACCTCGTCGGAGTCCTCGTCCACGACGTGGCGGACAGCTTCTTCGGCATCCTCGCCGGATCCCTGCAGAGCGCCCTCGCCCCCACCGGCCGGGGAGACGCCCGCCGCCTCGCGGTCGTCTGCAACACCGAAGGGGACCCGGCGGCCGAACTCGCCTACCTCGCCCTGCTGGAGGGCCAGCGGGCCGGCGGAATCGTCCTGACCGGCGGCGCCCCCGACGACCCCGGGCACACCGCGTCGCTCGCCGCCCGCGTCGCCCGCATGGCCGCCTCCGGTGCACCCGTGGTCCTGTGCGGGCGGTCCCCGCTGCCCCTGCCCGCCGAACTGCCGGTCGCCACCGTGACGTTCGACGACCACGGGGGCGCCTTCCGCCTCGCCGAGCACCTGCTGGCCCTCGGCCACCGCCGCATCGCCTGCGTCGCCGGCCCGCCCGGCCTGAGCACCACCCGCGAGCGGCTCGCCGGGCACCGCGCCGCCCTGCAGCGGCACGACCCCCGCCTCCCGGAAGCCTGCGCCGAACTGACCGTGCACGCCGCTTTCGCACGCTCCGCCGGCTACGACGCCACCCGCGAACTGCTGCGCCGCGGGGCACCCTTCACCGCGGTCGCCGCGGCCAACGACACCGTCGCCACCGGAGTCGTCGCCGCCCTGCGCGAGGCCGGACTGCGGATCCCCGAGGACGTGTCCGTCGCCGGTTTCGACGACCTCCCGTTCTGCGCCGACACCGCCCCGCCCCTCACCACCGTCCGGGTGCCCTTGCGCGAGGCGGGCACCCTCGCCGCCCACCTGGTCACCGGCCGCCGGCCGCTGCCCCCGGGCGGGATCACCACCCTGCCCACCGAGTTGATGGTGCGCGCCTCCACCGGACCCGCTCCGCCCGAAGGGAGCCGCGCGTGAAGTACGCCTTCTCCACGCTCGGCCTGCCCGGAAGCCCCCTCCACCGCAGCGCCGCCCTCGCGGCCGACCACGGCTTCGACGGCCTGGAACTGCGCGCCCACCCTGACGAACCCCTGCACCCCGACAGCCCTCCCGCCGACCGCACCGCCGCCCGGCGCACGCTCACCGCCGCGGGGGTCGCCGCCCTGGGGGTCGCGGGCTACGCCCGGGTGGCCGCGGCCGGCCCCGACGCGCCGGTCCTCGCCGAACTGCGCGCGCTGGTCCGGCTCGCAGCCGACCTGGAAGCCCCCTACGTACGGGTCTTCCCGGGCGGCGGTGACCTGACCGGGACGGCCGCCGACGCCCACGCCGTGCGCAGACTGCGCGCCGCCGCGCCCTTCGCCGAGCGGCACGGGGTGCGGATCCTGCTGGAGACCCATGACTCCCACCGCACCGGAGCCGCCGCGGCCCGGGTCCTGGACCGGGTGGCGCATCCGGGCGCGGGCGCGCTGTGGGACGTACTGCACACCTGGCTCGGGGGCGAGCCCCCGGAGCGGTCGCGGCGGGTCCTCGCCGCGCACCTGGGCTACCTCCAGGTGAAGGACGTCGCCTCGGCCGAGGACCTCACCCCCCTCGGGCTCGGCGCCGGAGTACTGCCGCTGGCCCGAGCGGTGGCCCAGGCGGTGGCCGCCGCGCCGGTCGACGGCTGGCTCTGCTGGGAGTACGAGAAACGCTGGTACCCCGAGGCGGCCGCGCTGCCCGGTCAGCTCGCCCGGGGGAGGGAACACCTCGCGCATCTGGTGGCGGACGCCGGCCCCCGGGAGCCGCGGTAGCCGGGCTCGTGTGTGGCCGAGCAGGGCGCCCAGCGACCGGTCCGCGGCCTGCGCCGCGCCCCACGGCGCGCTGCCCGCACGCACGTCAAAGGGCTGTTCAAGCCAGGGCGCGAAAGACGGCCCGGTAGGGCGCGGTGCAGCGAAGCACCGGGGCCGGCGTGGCGGAGCGCCGGGACCGGCGGGGCGGAGCACCGGGCCGGTGCAGCGAAGCACCGGGACCGGCAGGGCGGAGCACCCCGGCCGGCGGGGCGGGGAGCCCTTACGTGCGGATGGTCAGCCGCGGCAGCAGCTCCAGGTGCTGCCGCGGACCGTCCAGCGGTTTCTCGCCCGAGGCCCGGGCCAGCAGCCGGTCCAGGAGCAGCGCCGCCGCGCGGGCGCCGACCTCGCGCTTGGCCGGAGCCACCGCCGACAGCGGTACGTCGGCCATCCCGGCGACCTCGTCGTCGTACGTGATCACTGCCAGGTCCTCGGGCACCCGCACCCCCCGTGCCTGGAGCCGCGGGATCAGCATGATCGCATCCGTGTCGCTGTGGATCAGCGCCGCGGTCACCCCGCCCGCCGTCACCGCGTCGCACAGGTAGTCCAGGGTCCGGGCGAAGGCGTCCGCGTCCGAGAGCGGGCCCGGCCCGGCCGGCGGCCACGGCGGCGCCGGTTCCAGCCCGAGCGCGGCCACGGCGGCCTCGTATCCGGCCCGCAGCCGCGCCGTGGTCGGCGTGGTCCGGCTGGCCAGCGCGATCCGCCGGTGCCCCAGTTCCACCAGGTGCTGCACCGCCCGGGCCGCGCCGTGCGCGTGGTCGGAGGCCACCCGGTCCAGCGCCGCCGCCGGATGCCCGGGCGGCGCCCACCGCTCCACCAGGACGGTCGGGACGGGCAGTTCCGCCGTCCAGGCGCCCTCCCCGGGCGCCGGTGACCCGGCCTCCCAGTTCGGGGTCAGCAGCAGCCCGTGCGCTCCCGTGGACAGCAGCCGGTCCGCCTGGGTCCGGTCCTCGCCCGGCAGGTACCGGGTCAGCCCCACCGTCAGCCGCGCGCCGCGGGCCTCCACCGTCGCGCGGGCCCCGCGCACGACGTCCGCGTAGTAGTACTCGGTCGTGGGTACCACCATTCCGATCACGAGCCCCTCGCCGCCCCCCGCCGGTGCCCCGTCCCCCGCCGAGGCCGAGGCGGACGACCCGGCTTCCCCCGCGCCCGCGGGCGCGGCGCCCGCCGGTGCGGCTCCCGGCTCCACCCGGCTGATCACCCCGTGCATCCGCTGGATCTCGCCCCGCCCCGCCATCGCCTCGATGTCCCGCCGCAGGGTGACGGGGGAGACGCCCAGCTCCCGGGCCAGCTCCGCGACGCGCACGCTGCCCCGCGCCCGGACGAGCTCGAGCACCTGTGCCTGACGCTGGTCTACGTGTGGTCTCAAGGGGTCCCCCTGCGCTCTGCCGTTCCGTCGGCGCCATCATAGGCAATCGAACCGATCGATTCGATCGAACCCGATCAATTCGTCATTGACGGCATGGTCGGAACGTTCATATATTCGGCGGCGTCCCGCACTCACGGCATCACGACCCTCTCCCGGGAGTCAGCGCATGCTCACGCACGACCAGGACGGATTCCGGCGCGCAGAGCGCCCCCACCGCATCGTCTCGGGGGCCCTGCACTACTTCCGGGTCCATCCGGACTTGTGGGAGGACCGGCTGGAGCGGCTGCGGGCGATGGGCGCGAACACCGTGGACACGTACGTCCCCTGGAACTTCCACGAGACCGCCCCCGGCAAGGCCGACTTCACCGGCTGGCGCGACCTCGGACGCTTCCTGCGCACGGCCCAGGACCTCGGCCTCGACGCCATCGTCCGCCCCGGCCCCTACATCTGCGCCGAGTGGGACTTCGGCGGTCTGCCCGCCCGCCTCCTCGCGGTCGACGGCCTCCACTTGCGCTGCTCCGACCCCCGGTTCGAGGCCGAGGTGGACGGCTGGTTCGACCTGGTCGTCCCCGAGCTGCTGCCCCTCCTCGCGAGCCGCGGCGGCCCGGTCGTCGCCGTACAGATCGAGAACGAGTACGGCTCGTACGGCAACGACCGCCGCTACCGCGCCCACGTGGAGCAGGCCCTGGTCGAACGCGGCGTGGACTGCCTGCTGTTCACCGCCGACGGCCCCGAGGACGCCATGCTCCAGGGAGGCATGCTCCCCGGCCGGCTCGCCACCGCCACCTTCGGCGCGCGGCCCGCCGAGCGGCTCGACGCCTTGCGCCGCTACCAGCGGACCGGTCCGCTCGCCGCGATGGAGTTCTGGATCGGCTGGTTCGACCACTGGGGCGAGGACCACCACGTCCGCGCCGTCGAGGACGCCGCCGCATCGCTCGACGAACTCCTCGCCACCGGCGCCTCCGTCAACCTCTACATGGCCCACGGCGGCACCAACTTCGGCTTCTGGGCCGGCGCCAACCACACCGGCTCGCGCCCGGGGGAGGCCGGCTACCAGCCCACCGTCACCAGCTACGACTACGACGCGCCCATCGGCGAAGCCGGCGAACTCACCCCGAAGTTCCATGCGTTCCGCGAGGTCATCGGCAGGTACGTACCGCTGCCCGACGCCCCCCTGCCCGAGCCGCCGCCGCGGATCACCCCCGCCCTCGCCACCCCCGCGGGCACGGCGCCGCTGCTGACCGCCCTCGACGTGCTCGCCGGCCCGCCGCTGCTGCGACCGGCTCCCCAGTCCATGGAACGCCTCGGCCAGAGCCACGGGCTGATCCACTACCGGACGACGATCACCGGCCCGCGTCCCGCCATGCCGGTGAAGATCGACGGGCTCGGCGACCGCGCGTACGTCTTCGCCGACGGAGCGCCCCTGGGCGTACTCGACCGCAACGCTCCCGACGAAGGACTGGACCTGCCCGTCGGGGAGGCCGGGGTGGTCCTCGACGTCCTGGTCAGGGCCCAGGGGCGGGTCAACTACGGTCCGCTCCTCGACGACCGCAAGGGCATCTGGCGCGGCGTGCGCCACGGCCACCAGCAGCTGTTCGAGTGGGAGATCCGCCCGCTGCCGCTCACGGACCTCACCGGACTCCACTTCGCCCCCGAAGCCCCCGGCAGCCCCGGAGCCACCGTCCCCGAAGCGGGCAGGCCCGTCTTCCACCGCTTCACCCACCACCTCCCCGGCGGGCCGGCCGACGCCTTCGTGGACATGTCCGGCTGGGGGACCGGCCTGGTCTGGCTCAACGGCTTCCTCCTCGGCCACCACGACACACCGCGCGGCCCGCAGCGCACGCTCTACGCCCCGGGCCCCCTGTGGACCACGGGCGACAACGAGATCGTCGTCCTGGAACTGGAGCGCCCCGGCACCGAACTGCCCCTGCGCGACCAGCCCGACCTCGGCCGCCGCACCGTCGTCACCCTCCAGTGAGAGAGGATCTCCACGTGAAGCGCACCAGCACCCGCCTGGCCGACGGCCGCGAAATCCTCTATTACGACACCGGCGACGGCGCGGCCCGCGCCTTCCCCGACACCCGCCCGCTCGACGCCTCGGCCGCCGCGACCACCTCCGAGGTACGGCGCGACCCACTGCTCGGCGACAGCGTCGTCATCGCCTCCCACCGCCAGGGCCGCACCTACCACCCGCCGGCCGACGCCTGCCCGCTGTGCCCGTCCACCGAAGGGCGGGCCAGCGAGATCCCGGCCCCCGACTACGAAGTGGCCGTCTTCGAGAACCGCTTCCCCTCTCTCGCCGGGGACACCGGCCGCTGCGAGGTCATCTGCTTCACCCCCGACCACCGGACCTCCTTCGCCCAGCTCGACGAGGAGCGCGCCGCCCTGGTGCTGGCCGCCTGGACCGACCGCACCGCCGAACTCTCCGCCCGCGACGGCGTCCGGCAGGTCTACTGCTTCGAGAACCGGGGCACCGAGATCGGCGTCACCCTGGCGCATCCGCACGGCCAGATCTACGCCTTCCCGTTCGTCACCCCGCGCACCACCCGGATGCTCGCGACCGTCGCCGCCCACCGGGTCCGCACCGGCGGCAACCTCTTCGAGGAGGTGCTGGCCGCCGAACGCGCCGACGGCTCGCGCACCGTCCTCGCCGGGGAGCACTGGACCGCCTTCGTGCCCTACGCGGCGCGCTGGCCGTACGAGGTCCACCTCTACCCGCACCACCGGGTCCCCGACCTGCCCGCACTGGGCGACGCGGCCCGCGCCGAGTTCCCCGGGATCTACCTCGAGCTGCTGCGCCGCTTCGACCGGCTCTTCGGCCGGACCGACCCGACCCCGTACATCTCCGCCTGGCACCAGGCCCCGCTCGGCGGGGGCCGCGAGGACTTCGCGCTCCACCTGGAGCTGTTCACCGTCCGCCGCACCGCGGACAAGCTGAAGTACCTCGCCGGGACCGAATCGGGGATGGAGGCCTACATGAACGACGTCCGGCCCGAGGACGCGGCCGCGCGGCTGCGGGAGGTGGCGAGCCCGTGACCGGGACGGCCCGGCAGTTCCGGGAGGTGTACGGGTACCCGCCCGAGGGGGTCTGGGCGGCCCCCGGCCGCGTCAACCTGATCGGCGAACACACCGACTACAACGACGGCTTCGCGCTGCCCTTCGCGCTCCCGCAGCGCACCGAGGTGGCCGCCGCCGCGCGCACTGACGGGATCCTCAGGTTCCACTCCGCCGACACCCCGGCCGGTGTGGTGACCCTCGACCTCGCCGCGCTGGATCCGGCCCGCCCCCCACGGGGCGCCGACAGCTGGGCCGCGTACCCGGCCGGGGTGTTCTGGGCCATGCTGGACGCCGGCCTTCCGGTCAGGGGGGCCGATGTGCACGTACGGTCCGACGTGCCGACCGGCGCCGGCCTGTCCTCCTCCGCCGCCCTGGAAGTGGCCACCGCACTGGCCCTGGCCGACCTGCACGGGCTCCCGCTCACCCGCCCCCGCCTGGCGGCGCTCGCCCGGCGCGCCGAGAACGCGTACGTCGGCGTCCCCTGCGGGGTCATGGACCAGATGGCCTCGGCGTGCGCGACCGAGGGCCACGCCCTCCACCTGGACACCCGCAGCCTCGAACAGCGGCACATCCCCTTCGACTGCGCGGCCGCGGGTCTGCGCCTCCTGGTCATCGACACCCGGGTCAAGCACGCCCTGGCCGACGGGGCCTACGCGCAGCGCCTGGCCTCCTGCCACCAGGCGGCCGAGGCCCTCGGCGTACCGGCCCTGCGCGACCTCCGGTACGAGGATCTCGAGCGGACGCTGGCCCGCCTGCCGGACCCGGTCGCGCGCAAACGGGTCCGGCACGTCGTCACCGAGAACGAACGGGTCCTGCGGATCGAGGAGTTGCTCGGCGCCGGGCGGCTGCGCGAGACGGGCCCGCTGCTCACCGAGGGCCATGTCTCGCTGCGCGACGACTACGAGGTCTCCTGCCCCGAACTCGACCTGGCGGTGGCCACGGCCGACGCGGCAGGCGCCCACGGGTCCCGGATGACCGGCGGCGGTTTCGGCGGCTCGGCCCTCGCCCTGATCGACGCGGCCGCCGAGCCCGCCGTGACGAGCGCCGTGACGGCCGCCTTCCGGCGGGCGGGCCACGCGGAACCCCGCATCACGGCGGCCGCCCCGTCGGCGGGAGCCGTCCGCCTGAGTTAGCGGCCGCCCCCGCCGCCGCGCCCGCCCCAGCGCCGCGCACCGCCGAACCCGTGGCGCCCGCCGGGTGCGGCGGCCGGGCGGGCCCGTCCCCGCGGCCCGCGACCCGCGGGACGCAGGACACAAGGGCCCGGGTCCCCGGCAGGCGGCTCGCCGGCCTCTCCTAGACTGGTCCGACGGCCGGTCAGGCATCGCACGAGTGCGGAGGCACGAATCGCATGCGCTATCTCCCCCTGGGCACTTCGGGTCTGCAGGTCTCCGCAGTCGGGCTCGGCTGCAACAACTTCGGCGGCCGCCTCGACGCCCAGGCCACCCGCGCCGTCGTCGACGCCGCACTGGACGCGGGGATCACCCTCCTCGACACCGCCGACATCTACGGGGGCCTCGGCGGCTCGGAGAACCACCTGGGCCAGGCCCTCAAGGGCCGCCGGGACCAGGTCGTCCTCGCCTCCAAGTTCGGCTACGCGGGAATGGACATGAAGTACGGCCCGGCCGCCGGGGCCCGCGGCGGCCGCGCGTACATCCGGCGGGCCGTGGAGGAGTCCCTGCGCCGCCTGCGCACGGACCACATCGACCTCTACCAGCTGCACAGCCCCGACCCGGCCACCCCGATCGCCGAGACCCTCGCCGCCCTCACCGAGTTGGTCACCGAGGGCAAGGTCCGCTACATCGGCCACTCCAACCTCACCGGCTGGCAGCTCGCCGAAGCCGCCCACGTCGCCCGCGAAACCGGCTCGGTGCCCTTCGTCTCCGCGCAGAACCAGTGGTCGCTGCTGGAGCGGTCGGCAGAGCGTGAGCTCGTCCCGGCCGCCCGGCACTACGGCGTCGGCGTGCTCCCGTACTTTCCGCTCGCCAACGGCCTGCTCACCGGCAAGATCCGCCGGGGCGCGCCCGTCCCGTCCGGCTCCCGCCTCGAAGGCCGCGACGCCTACCTCACCGAGGAACGGCTCGACGTGGTCGAAGCCCTGGCCGCCCTCGCCGAGAAGCACGACCGCACCGTCCTCGAACTCGCCATCGGCTGGCTCGCCGCGCAGCCCGGCTGCGCCTCCGTCATCGCGGGAGCCACCTCCGCCGAGCAAGTCCGTGCCAACGCGGCCGTCGCCGACCGCCCGCTGGACGGCGAACTGCTCGCCGCGATCGACGCCGTCGCGCCGGGCGTCCCGGCGTGAGCGGCATGCTGCGCTGCGCGGTCCTCGACGACTACCAGCAGGCCGCGACCACGCTCGCCGACTGGTCCCCGGTCACCGACCGGGTGGAGGTGGTCACCTATGCCGACCACCTCTCCGACGAGGACCGGCTCGCGGCGCGCCTGGCCGACTTCGACATCGTCGTCACCCTGCGCGAGCGCCTGGCCTTCCCGGCCTCCCTGCTCGACCGGCTGCCGCGGCTCACCCTGCTCGTCGCCAGCGGCATGCGCAATGCGGCGATCGACTACGCCGCCGCCACGCGCAACGGGGTCACCGTCTGCGGCACCGCCAGCTCCTCCACCCCGCCCGTCGAGCTGACCTGGGCCCTGCTGCTGGGCCTGGCCCGCGGCATCGTCCCGGAGAACAACGCCCTGCGCGCGGACGGCCCCTGGCAGAGCACGGTCGGCGCCGACCTCCACGGCCGCCGACTGGGCCTGCTCGGCCTCGGCAAGATCGGCAGCCGCGTCGCCCGGGTGGGGCTCGCCTTCGGCATGGACGTCGTGGCCTGGAGTCAGAACCTCACCGAGGAGCGGGCCGAGGAGGCGGGCGCGGCCCTGGCGGCGTCCAAGGAAGAGCTGCTGGCGGACAGCGACTTCGTCTCCGTCCACCTCGCGCTCGGCGACCGCACCCGCGGCCTGATCGGCGCCGCCGAGCTGGCCCTGATGAAGCGGAGCGCCTACCTCGTCAACACCTCCCGGGCGGCCATCGTCGACCAGGACGCGCTCCTCGCGGCCCTGCGCGAAGGCCGCATCGCGGGCGCCGCCCTCGACGTCTTCGACACCGAACCGCTGCCCGGTGATCACCCCCTGCGCACCGCCCCGCGGCTCCTGGCGACCCCGCACCTGGGCTACGTCACGCGGGCCAACTACGCCACGTACTACGGCCAGGCCGTCGAGGACATCGCGGCCTTCCTCGACGGCTCACCCGTACGCGTCCTGCCCTGACCCGCCCGCCGGGTTCTCCCGCCCAGGACCTCCAGGACCTCTCGGGACTGCTCAGGCCCCTCAGGACCCCTCAGGACCCCTCAGGACGTGATGTCCTTGCGGGAGAACCCCCGGAAGGCGAGGGCGAACAGCACCAGCGCGTACGACACCGACACCGCCGCGCCCTTGACCATGCCGCCCCACTCCAGCTGCGGCTGCAAGGCGTCCGCCCACGCGAACTGCCAGTGTGCCGGCAGGAACTCGCGCCACGACCCCAGGGCCGTGACCGCGTCCAGCACGTTCCCGACGATCGTCAGCCCCACCGCACCGCCCACCGCGCCCAGCGGCGCGTCCGTCCGCGTCGACAGCCAGAAGGCGAGCCCCGCCGTCACCAGCTGCGACACGAAGACGAAGGCCACCGCCAGCGCCAGCCGCGGCACGGTGTCCCCGGTGGCCAGTGCCCCGCCCGTCGGAAGCCTCAGCGGCCCCCAGCCGTACGCGGCCGTGCCCGCCGCCAGCGCCACCACCGGCAGCAGCACCATCGCCGCCAGACTGAAGCCGAGCGCCACCACCAGCTTGCTCCACAGCAGCCGCGCCCGCGGCACCGGCGAGGCCAGCAGATAGCGCAGCGAGGACCAGCTCGCCTCCGACGCCACCGTGTCCCCGCAGAACAGCGCCACCGGCACCACCAGCAGGAACCCGGCCGAGACGAACAGGCAGGTCGCCGCGAAGTTCGCGCCCGAGGCCGTCGCCGTGTCGATCAGCGTGATCCGGCCGTTGCCCCCGCCGGGACCGTCCGGTCCGCCGCCCACCGCGAACGCGATGAGCATGATGAACGGCAGCGCGGCCAGCACCCCGAACATCACCAGCGTCCGCCGCCTGCGCCACTGGCGCAGCGCCTCCACGCGCAGCGGCAGCGTACGGCCGGCCTGGTAGCCCGGGGCCACCTCCTGTACGGCGCTCATGCCGAACCTCCGATCAGCGTCAGGAAAGCGTCCTCGAGCCGCCGGTGCGGCCCCACTGCGCTCACCGGCACCTCCAGCCGGACGAGTTCGGCGATCAGCCCGGCGGCCGTCGCGCCCTCGAGCCGGACCAGGAGCCCGTCGTCGGCGGCCACCACGGAGCCCACTCCCTCAAGCGCCGCCACCTTCTCGACGGCCACCGCGTCCACCGGCCCGGCCAGCGACACCAGCAGGGTGTCCCCGCCGCCGGTGATCTCCGCGACCTCTCCCGCCTGCACCAGCCTGCCGCGGTCCATGACCACCAGGTGCGTACAGGACTGCTCCACCTCCGACAGCAGGTGGCTGGAGACGATGACCGTCCGCCCGCCCGCCGCGTAGCGGATCATCACGTCGCGCATCTCCCGGATCTGCGGCGGGTCCAGACCGTTCGTCGGCTCGTCGAGGATCAACAGGTCCGGCATCCCGAGCATGGCCTGGGCGATCGCCAGCCGCTGCCGCATGCCCTGCGAGTACGTGCGCACCGCGCGCTCCAGCGCGTCGCCGAGCCCGGCGATCTCCAGAGCCTCGGCCATGTGCGCGTCCTGGGCCGGGCGGCCCGTGGCCTGCCAGTACAACTCCAGGTTCGCGCGGCCCGTCAGGTGCGGCAGGAACCCCGCACCCTCCACGAAGGCCCCGACCCGCGACAGCACCGGCGCCCCGGCCCGCACCGCGTGCCCGAACACCCGGATCTCCCCGGCGTCCGGCGAGATCAGCCCCATCAGCATCCTCAGGGTGGTGGTCTTCCCGGCCCCGTTGGGTCCGAGCAGCCCCAGTACCTGCCCCTTCTCCACCCGGAACGACAGGTCCCGTACCGCGTACCGGTCCTCCGCCTTCGCGTACCGCTTCGTCAGACCGGTGATTTCCAGCGGTACGTCGGCCGGCGCCGGGTCCGGCTGCGCTCCCCGCAGCCCCGCCCCCGCACCGTCCCGGCCGGTCCTGCGGATCCCCAGCAGGGCCGCGGCCAGCACCGCCGCACCCAGCGGCAGCCCCCACGTCCAGGCGGGCAGCCCGGCCGAGGCGGTCCGTACCCCCGCGGCGACGGGCACGGCCAGGGGGCCCTGGACCGAGACCGTGTAGGTCGCCGGCGCGGCCGGGCTCGCGTAGCCCAGGTCGGTCGCGGCGACCACCAGCCGCAGCCGGTGCCCGGCCTCGACGCGGTGGTCGACCGCCGGCAGCCGCAGCTCGACCGTCGCCTCCTGCTGCGCGTTCTCCACCCGGACCGGGGCCACCAGCTGACTCGGCAGCACCTGCCGGCGGCCGTCCGGGCCGACGTCGTACACCTTGCCGAACAGCACGGCCGAACCGTCCGCGGCCGTCGACCTCACCTTCAGGGTGACGGTCGGCGCCCCCGTGATCCGTACCTCCTCGGCCAGCGGCTGCGACTCGAACCGGGCGTTCTGCCCCGGGAAGTCCAGCGAGAGCCCGGCTCCGAACGCCGCGAGCTGCCCGCCGAGCCCCGGCAGGGCGGACAGCGCGGGAGGAGCGCCGCCCGCCGGATTGGCGAAGCTCTGCTCGCGCCCGTTCAGGGCGAACTCCTCCGGTGGCGACGCCAGCCCGGGGTACCGCTCGCCGCTCGCGCCGCGCAGCTGCACCTGGCCGTCGGTCGAGTCGATGCCCCCGGAGCGCGAGACGCGGAAGACCGGTCCGGTGTCGGCGCCCTCGTCGTCCTTGAGGTACCGGTCGAACCAGGCAGCCGTCCGGGCGGCGGTCCGGTCGGCCTCGCGCACGCCGCCGTCGTGGCCGCCCGCCGCCCAGTCCACGGACACGGGCGCGCCGTTCGCCGCGATGGCCTTGGCCATGGCATCGGCCTGGTCCAGCGGGAAGAGGGAGTCGTCCTGGCCCTGCACGATGAGGGTCGGCACCTTGATGCGGGCGCCGACGGCCGACGGGCTGCGCTGCTCCAGCAGCGCCCGGGCCTCGGGATCGGGCTTCCCCGACACCGCGACCCGCTCGTACATCGCGCAGAGCTCGGGCTGAAAGCGCCCGCAGCCGGGGGCGGCGAGCGGATCGGGTGCCTGCGGGCCCTGCGGCGCGGACTGCATGCCTCCCGAGGAGCCGGTGGTGAAGAAGATCCCGGCCCAGAGCTTCTTGAAGACCCCGTTCGGGAAGAGGGAGTCGGCCAGGTTCCAGTAGGTGATCTGCGGGGCGACGGCGTCCACCCGCCGGTCGTACCCGGCGGCGAGCAGCGCGACCGCCCCGCCGTAGGAGGCGCCGGCCACGCCGACGCGCGGGTCGCCCTCCGCGTCGAGCCGCACCTCGGGCCGGGTGGCGAGCCAGTCGATGAGCCGCGACACGTCCTTGACCTCGTACTCGGGGTCGTTCAGCCCGATCCGGCCGCCGGAGCGGCCGAAGCCGCGCGCCGACCAGGTCAGCACGGCGTACCCGTCGCGGGCCAGCCGCTCGGCGTGGGCGCGCACGTCCTCCTTGCTGCCGCCGAAACCGTGGCCGAGGAGCACGGCGGGACGTTTCCTCCCCGCGCCCGCGCCCGCGCCCGAGCCGTCGTCCGCGGTGAAGTACGAGGTGTCGATCGCGGCGCCGGGCATGTCCACCATGCGGTCCTCGCGGTGCACGGCCGGAGCGTCACCGGCCGCGCTCGCGGCCGTCCACGTCCCGGCGCCCGCCACGACGGCGAGTGCGGCGGCGCCGGCGAGCAGGCGGACCCGGCGGCGCCTGGGCAGTCGGAGCTTCATACGGGAACCCTAAACGCCAGGCGCCCCGCACCCGAGCGTCCCCAGGGGGATGTCCCCACCTTCCCCAGGAGTACGCCGCACGCCCCGCGTACCGCGCCCGCGGTATGCCGGGTCGCCGGTTCCCGACCTGCGGGGCGCCCCGCGCGGCGGGAGGATGGCCGCATGCTGCTGGCCGACGTCGCGCGCGTGTCCCGGGAGGTCTCCGACACCTCCGCCCGGTCCCGGAAGACCGCCCTGCTCGCGGAACTGTTCGCCGCCGCGGCCCCGGAGGAGGCCGCGCTGGTGATCTCGTACCTCGCCGGACGCCTCCCGCAGGGCCGCCCGGGCATCGGCTGGCGCACCCTCGGCCACGAGGTACCGCCCGCGCCGGAGCCCACCTTGACCGTCGGGGCGGTGGACGCCGCGGTGACCGAGCTGGCCGCCGTCGCGGGCGCGGGATCGCAGGCCGGCCGCCGCCGGATCCTCGAAGGCCTGCTCGGCGCGGCCACCGAGCCCGAGCAGCGTTTCCTGCGCAGCCTGCTGTCCGGGGAGGTCCGCCAGGGCGCGCTCGACGCGGCGGCCCTGGAGGGCGTGGCCGCGGCCGCCGGGGTACCGGCCGCCAACCTGCGACGGGCGGTGATGCTGGACGGGTCGCTGCCCCGGGTCGCGGCGGCCGTCCTGGCCGGTGGCGCGGCGGCGCTCGGCGGCTTCACCCTGCGCGTCGGGCAGCCCGTACAGCCCATGCTGGCGAGCACCGCGAAGTCGGTCGACGAGGCCCTGGCCGCGCTCGGGCCCTGCGCGGTGGAGGAGAAGCTCGACGGGATCCGGGTCCAGGTCCACCGGGAGGGCGACGTGGTACGCGTCTTCACGCGCTCCCTGGACGAGATCACCGACCGGCTGCCGGAAGTCGCCGAACTGGCCAGGTCGCTGCCCGGGGAGCGGTTCATCCTCGACGGAGAGGTCATCGGCCGGGCCGAGGACGGCCGCCCGGTCCCCTTCCAGGAGCTCGCGAGCCGGGTCGGCTCCCGCGTGGACGTCGAGGCCGCCCGCCGGGCGCTCGCCGTGGTCCCCTGCTTCTTCGACGTCCTGGCCGCCGGGGCGGACGTCCTGCTCGACCTCCCGGCCCGCGAGCGGTACCGGACCCTCGCCGCCCTGGTGCCGGAGAGCGCCCGGGTGCGGCGCCTCGCCGTCGAGGACCCGGCGGCGCAGGGCGCGCAGGCGCAGGAGTTCTGGGCCGAGACCCTGCGCCGCGGCCACGAGGGGGTGATGGTCAAGAGCCTCGACTCCGCCTACGCGGCGGGCCGGCGCGGGAAGAACTGGCTGAAGGTGAAACCGGTGCACACCCTGGACCTGGTGGTCCTCGCGGCCGAATGGGGCCATGGCCGGCGCACCGGGCTGCTGTCCAACCTCCACCTGGGGGCGCGGGCCGCCGACGGGACGTACGCCATGCTCGGCAAGACCTTCAAGGGGCTCACCGACGAGATGCTGCGCTGGCAGACGCAGGCCCTGGGCGCGCTCGCCACCTCGGACGACGGCTTCACCGTGCGGGTACGGCCCGAACTGGTCGTGGAGATCGCCTTCGACGGCCTCCAGCGCTCCTCCCGCTACCCGGCCGGGGTCGCGCTCCGCTTCGCCCGGGTGCTCAGACACCGCCCGGACAAGAGCGCGGAGCAGGCCGACACGGTGGAAACGGTGCTCGCGACCGGCAGCGCCACCGGTGAGGGCTGACCCGGATTTGCCTCAGAGGCAAGACGGATTGCCAGACAGGCACGTCTCTGGCTCAATCGGGGCATGAACCGCGGTCCCGCCCCCGAGGAAGCCGGCGACGAGCTGCCGGCCGTGGCCCCGCAGCTGCGCGATCTGCGCCGCCGCGCCGGACTCACGCTGGAAGCCGCCGCCGCGCGCGCCCGGCTCTCGCCCGCCCACCTGTCCCGCCTGGAGACCGGCCGGCGCCAGCCCTCGCTGCCGCTGCTGCTCGCACTCGCCCGGACCTACGGAACGACCGTCTCCGAGCTGCTCGGCGAGACCCCGGCCGTCGCCGACCCCATCGTACGGGCCGGCGGCCCCGGCGCCCGCGAGGCCGACGGGTGGACGTACTGGCAGGCGGGCGGCTCCGGGCGGGGGATGCAGGCCCTGCGCGTGCACGTCCCGCAGGGCCGCGGCCCGGGCGAGCTGGTGCGCGTCCATCCCGGCGAGGAGTGGCTGTACGTCCTCGGCGGCCGGCTGCGCCTGCACCTGGGGGAGGCCGAGTACCTCCTGGACCCCGGGGACAGCGCGCACTTCGACTCGCTGACCCCGCACCGGATCGCGGGGGCCGACCCCGGCGGAGCGGACCTGCTGTTCGTCCACACCCTGCTGCAGAGCAGCCTCGCCGGGCTGTGCCTGGGCGGCGCCACCACCACGCACCACCGATAGCCGAGGAGCCGTACCCCATGTCACCAGCAGACGAACCCGTCGTGCCCGTCACCTCCGTGCGGGCCCGCATCGAGAGCAAGTTCCCGCGGGGTCTGGTGATCCGGCTGGTCGCCTACTTGTTCGTGGGCCACCTCTTCGCCTTCTTCGTCTACCTCCTGTTCGTCCTGGGCGCCGAGAACCAGTGACGCCGCCGGGAGCGCAGGCCCCCGGCGGCACGGCCGCGGCCGCAGGACTGCGCGACGCTGACCGCCAGTCACGTGCTGCGGGCGAGGGGGGTGCTGTCGGAGGGGAACGTACGGGTGTCCCT